>CAIRMR010000124.1 GCA_903879715.1 uncultured Bacteroidales bacterium | reverse complement strand
TTAGGGTCTGCTGAAAAACTCAAGCTGCAATTTTCAATCTCCATTTCCATAGAGTTGATATTACATTACAGGATTGGCCGAGATAGGAAAGAAGCTCATCTGCATAATTGTTGTTCTACTGTGATCTTATTAAGTAACACTTTCTTAGAAGGGACCGGCCTAAGAATAATAGGATAGTGGTTCTTGACGGAGGTATGTGCGGAAGGCATGTGTGTAGCAATACACAGCAACGACAAATCTCATGCGTTGCTCAAATCTTTCATGCCTTGTATTGCGAGATGATACCTCCGGCTTAGAAACACATCCTATTATTCTTAAGCCTTGAATTTTTGTTACTTTTTTTTCAAGAAAAAAGTAAGAGAAAAATTAAAAATTTCAAAAAAAATAGAAGCTGGATTCATGATTAAGTGTAAGAGTTTTGGCACCTTATTTCAGTTTTCCTTGCATGTGTTATTACAAATATTGCTACAACGGTATAATATACAATGGTTTAGTGGTTTTTCAGCAGATCCTATTTAAGCCTGCGTCAGAAAAAAAATCAGATTAGAAATCTTTTATTTGCGTTCAGGACTCAAATTTTGGAGAATAGTATTTTTAGACTAAAAATATCATTATTATTGGTTGATCTATCGGTCTAATATATCCCGGTTTCCTGTTTGAGTCAAATCTTCCCGGAATGTTTACTTTTGTTGTAACTAATCAGTCTGATTATAATGTTTTTTTGCCACAGATTACACGGATTACACAGATTTTAAACTGCTTTTAGCAGTTTCTCAATTAATTTCAATTAAAAATGATGAATAATTGTCTGTGAAATCTGTGCTATCTGTGGCATATATTTGTTTTTCAATACTTTAGACAAACTGATTAGTTACGAAAATTGAAATATCAATTTATTTCAGATTTTTTTCGATTTCGGCTTTTAGACCAGCAATAAATTTATCAGCCTGGTTTCGCGAATAGCTGAAAGCGAAATTGGTAAAATCAGTATGGGTTTCTTTTGATCCGCTTACTTTGGTAAGAAACAATGACGAACCTTCTGCTTTGTATTTCTCAACCATTTTAAGGTTTTTCTCGTCTTCTGCATTCAGAACCTGTAGAGTTATAGTTCCATCTTTCAGTTGACTGGCAAAATAAGTGTTCAGCGTTTTCTTCGTGTTATCTTCAATGGAAATACAGGTTGGACAACGTCGCTCCGAATGAAAATAAACGATTTTTAGCTTAGTTGGCTTTTGTGCCAGGACAGTGCCCGTAACAAGCAACAGCAAAATTGAAGCAATAAGAATCTTTTTCATAATTGACTTTCTTTTAAAGGTTTTATTTCGAAAGCATTTCCTTAATCTCTTTTACTGAAGGCACGCGCCCATACATCAGTACTTTTTCATCAACTACCAGGGCTGGAGTTCGCATAACGCCATAACCCATAATTTTTACAATATCTTCCTCTTTTACCACATTTGCATCGAGGTTCAGTTCTGCAACAGCTTCACGGGTTGCTTTTTCCAGGTTTTTACAATTGGAACAACCGGTTCCTAAAATTTTGATTTCCATTGTGTTAAGTTATTTGTTAATCGTTATATGTTATTCGTTGTTAGTTACTTGAAGGATGAAAATGGCAGCATTAAAAAATGTAGTTGAATAAAAACCCTACAATAATAATTCCCGTTCCAACAACTCCGATGAAAGTGAAGATGAGTGGCAGTTTAAGTACTTTGCGGAGAATGATCATTTCGGGCAAAGAAAGCCCGATTACTGACATCATAAAAGCCAGTGAAGTTCCGAGTGCAGCTCCTTTTTCAATCAAAGCCGAAACAATTGGTATAATTCCGGCTGCATTTGAATATAACGGAATCCCGATTAATACTGAGAGCGGAACTGAATACCAGGCAGATTTTCCCATAAACGAGGCCATAAAATCCTGCGGAACATATCCATGAACACCCGCTCCCACGGCAATTCCTATCATCACATAAATCCATACTTTTCCGACGATTTCCTTTACGGCTTCAAAACCCAGTTTTATACGTTTACCAAATGTCAGTTTTTCATCTTCCGGATGATCGCCGGCTTTTAATTCATATACCCAGGGTTCAACCCATTTTTCAAGATGTAGCCGTCCAATAACCCAACCTGCAGTAATGGCTATGAACAACCCAGTAACTACGTAAATGAGTGCTGTTTTCCATCCAAACAATCCGAAAAGCAATACAATAGCTACTTCGTTGATCATTGGAGCGGCAATCAGGAACGAAAAAGTTACACCCAAAGGAATTCCCGATTCAATAAATCCCAGGAACAACGGAATAGCGGAACAAGAACAAAACGGCGTTACTATTCCAAGTGATGCAGCCATTACATTTCCGGTGAACAGCGATTTGCCTTCCAGTGCTTTGCGGGTACGCTCAGGCGAAAAATAAGTGCGGATTATTCCTACAAAAAATATGATGAGTGTCAGCAGCATTAAAACTTTTGGTACTTCAAAAATAAAGAACCGAACTGCCTCGGTCAGATGCTTATTTGCAGGTAAATCAAGGATATCAAACACAAATTTATCGGTTAGCCACTGAAGGTTTTTATATAACAGAAGCCAAACCGGAATAAGTAACAAAAGCAGATACCTGCTTCTGTAGGCTAAACCAGCGGAATGGGAATTATCAGACATTACAATCAGGGATTTTATCTGTTTTGTCGGCAAGAAAAGCATCAAGAAGCTGTTTTGCCAAAGCCCAATTCTCTTTATTTATGCAATATTTTATAAACGGCGGATTTATTTCACCCTGAATTAAACCTGCTGATTTTAATTCTTTTAAGTGCTGCGATAGGGTAGAGAGAGCAATCGGGAATTCATCTGCAATGTTTCCACTGTAGCAACAACCACGATGTGAAAGGATTTCCAGTATTTTTATACGGGCAGGATTGCCCATCGCTTTGGCAAACCTGGCTAGTTTAACCTGGTCCTCCGTATATGGAATTTTCATTATTCATTTTGTATTTCGCAAAAATACGAAATATTTGAAATCTAAAGACCAATTAAGGAAAATAATGAAAAATAATTCCGGATGATTAATGAGCAGATTGAAAATTTGTAATCAAAAATGCTACAGATTCCAATTATTATAACTTTTGAGAAGTAAGAAACCGTACAATTTTCCTGATAGATTCCAAACCAATATTTTCAGGTTGAACGATTTTGGTGTCTCTGAAAATATACCCTGAAACATCATCTGCTACCTGTAAGTTATGAAAAGATTCAACAGTGCAATTAAATACAAGGTCAAGTGTCAGATATTCAATATCGCCATAAATATATTTGTTGGTGAATGTTCCAACAAATTCCATTTTGTTGATAGTAAGATTTAATTCCTCATGAATCTCACGAAAAAGTGCTTTTTCAGCAGTCTCGCCAAGGTCAACAAACCCACCTGGAAGATCAAGCATTCCTATGGCGGGATCATGCTTGCGGATGGTAAAAAGTACTTCGTTCTTTTCGTTACGAATAATGGCTGCAACTGCTGCAGCCATATTGATAAAATACCTGAAACCGCAACTTCCGCATTTCAATGATTTTTCAGTGTCCGGTTTAAAACTTTGGCTTCCGCATTTCGGACAGTGCCTGAAAATTTCCAAAGGGCTATGTTCGCTGTTCATACTGAGCAGAAACTAGGAAAGGAGCGCATTATACAACACTTCGATAGGATGCTGCGCAATACGTCCTGTTCCGTCTTTTATCTGGTGCCTGCAACTGGTGCCTGGCGCGGAGATAATGGTGTGCTCAGGTGTTTTACGGACTTCCGGCAATAAGACAAGTTCGCCCACTTTCATTGATACGTCATAATGCTCAGCCTCATAACCAAACGAACCAGCCATTCCGCAACAGCCTGATTTTATTTCATCAATGGTATAATTAGCAGGCAATGAAATCATCTCTTTAGTCGGGCCGGTTGAAGCAAGTGCTTTCTGATGGCAGTGGCCATGAAGACGAACATGCTGTTTCGCATCTGTAAACTGGGATGGATTGATATTTCCTTTTTGCACTTCCCGCATGATAAACTCATCAAACATCAGGCAATTTTTTCCTAATTCTAAAGCTTTTGCCTTTAACTCAATGCCCGCCAGATCAGGATATTCGTCACGAAAACTCAATATTGCCGAAGGTTCTATCCCCACTAAAGGAGTGTGTTCTGTTATAACAGAATGAAGTTTTGCAATATTTGTCTTCGCCAGTTGCTGGGCTTTCCGGGCAAATCCTTTTGATACATAGGCTCTTCCGCTTTCAACATGATCAGGGATTTCAACTTTGTAACCCAGTTTGTTGAGGAGTTTCACCGCTTTAATACCAATTTCTACATCATTTACATCCGTGAATTCATCGGCAAATAAAAATACTTTGCCCTTGGTTTCAATATTCTGTGCCGGGGAAAGCTTCTTCACCCAGTTACGAAGCGTGATTTTATAAAGAGTCGGAATGGTACGTTTTGGCGCAAATCCCAACGACTTCTTCATGATACCTGAAGTAAATTTATTGGAAACAAAGAAGTTAAATATCGATGGAACAATCATTCCTAGCTTGTTCAGCTGCGAAATATTGGCAATAAGCCGTGTGCGCAAAGGAACGCCATTAGCGTCGTGCCAATGCTGAAGAAACTCAGCTTTGTACTTTGCCATATCCACATTACTCGGGCACTCGCTCTTACAACCTTTGCACGAAAGACAAAAATCCATTACCTGGTAAATCTCTTTGTGATCGAAGCGGTTTTTCTTATCGGAATGGGTCAGGAATTCGCGTAAAACATTTGCCCTGGCACGAGTTGTAGAGTTTTCGTCCTTGGTAGCCATATAACTGGGGCACATAGTTCCGCCAATAACGGCACTTTTCCGGCAGTCGGCTGATCCGTTACACTGCTCAGCAGCGCGCAAAATTCCGTGCGTATTTGAAAAATCGAAAACGGTATCAGGCTCTTTAACGGCCAGGCCTGACTCGTAACGCAGGCTGGTGTTCATTTGTGGAGTCCGGGTAATTTTCCCTGGGTTAAAAATGCCTTCCGGATCCCAGGTTTCTTTGATGCTTTCGAGCAGAGCGTAATTTTTATCACCGATCATCATGGGGATAAATTCACCCCTTAGTCGACCATCACCATGCTCGCCACTGAGCGAACCGCGGTATTTTTTAACCAGTTTTGCTGTTTCAAGCGCTACAGTGTGAAAAAGCTCAACATCTTTCGGATCTTTTAAATTCAGAACCGGACGAAGGTGTAATTCGCCGGTTGCAATGTGTGCATAATATACACATTCGAGATTTAAACCTTTGAGCATTTGCCTGAAATCTTTCATATACTCAGGCATAACCAATGGATTTACCGCGGTATCTTCAATTACGGCAACTGGTTTTGCGTCGCCAGGCAAATTGGACAAAACGCCCAATCCTGCTTTGCGCAATGCCCATACTTTATTAACATCCTGGTTATAAACAATCGGGTAATGATATCCATACCCGGATTGTTTTAAGTCATTTATAACAGCCGCGGCTTTACTGTCAATTTCTTCTTTTGTTTTTTCAGCCAACTCAATCAGAAGCATGGCCGCAGGATCTCCCTGTATGAAAAACCTGTTTTTGCGTTGTGAAATATTGGCTTTGGTTTGCTCCAATATTATATCGTCCATAAGCTCTATAGCTACAGGATTGTGCTTCAACGCTATAATGTTTGCTTTAAACGTTTCATCTAATGAATTACAGTGAACACATACTAACGCTTTCTCTTTGGGCGGAAGCGGATCAATATTCAGTTTTATTTCTGTAATAAAACATAAGGTGCCTTCGGAACCGGCAATTAATTTGCAGAAGTTAAACTCTTCATCCGTTGATGTAAAAGGCTCGCTTTCAAGCAATAAATCGATAGCATACCCTGTATTCCTGCGATGAATAGATTTATCCGGGAACTGTGCCCTGATCTCATCCTGGTTTTCCTTGTTTCCAAGAATGGTACGAATATTTTTATAAACCTGGCCTTCAAGAGTTTCTAGCGAACATTTCTGCTCAAATTGTGGTTTTGTTAGCTTCCCGAAAACAACTTCTGATCCATCGCTTAGCAATGCTTTTATTTCAAGTGTATGATCACGCGTGCTGCCGTATACCAATGAATGTGAGCCACATGAGTTATTTCCTACCATTCCGCCCATCATACATCGGTTGGAGGTTGACGTTTCCGGTCCAAAAAATAATCCGGTTGATTCCAGTATTTTATTTAATTCATCCAGAACTACTCCGGGCTGTACACGAACCCAATGATCTTCAGTATTGATTTCAAGAATCTGGTTAAAATGTTTTGAGATGTCGGCAACAATTCCTCCTCCAACCACCTGTCCGGCAAGCGAAGTACCGGCGGCACGCGGAATCAGTGATGTTTTCAGGCTGCGGGCAAAAGAGATCAGTTTTTTCAGATCATCAATATCTGCCGGACGAACTACCAACTGCGGAATTTGACGGTACGCTGAAGCATCGGTGGCATATATCAGGCGTGTGTATTCATCGGAATACACCTCACCTTTGAAAGATGCTTTAAGTTCACTAAGCTTATTATGGGGAATTATTGTTTTTTCCATCTTATTCTTCTACAAGTTCTTTCAACGGTTTGAAATAGTATCGGTCCCATCCATCAACAATATTATCAAATGCTTCTTCAGGAATGTTGATGTGAAGTAATTCCACATCTGTAGAGCTTCCTTCATCATGCAACTTAATGGTAACGATTGATTTATGCTCAGATGGCATTCCATCTTCTTCTTCAAAATACCATTCCTGCACAATTTTCTTTCCGGGTTCGAGTTCAATATTTATTCCTGAAATTTCACCATCCCACAACGAGAATTCAGTTCCGGCTATTGGTTCCATTACTGCAGTTGCTCCACTCCAAATTTCAATGGTGAGCGGATTGGTCAAAGCTGTATAAATATCCTCAGCCGAGGCTTTTATTTTATAATGCTTCTTGATATTTTTCATAAGTACGTGTATTGAACCATTTATTAGTGAAGAATGTACAAAACGGGAACTGCCTTAAAATCTAAACAGCTTATTGTAAGTATGTTCTATGATTTCACTTTGTTATCGTGCTATGCGTTAATTTTGCTCAAAGGTACAAAATTGTGAGGAAACATAAGGACACTCTTTACGGTGCTTAGAGTCAAAGAAGGTTCTGAATATGAATTTTGATACTTTTTTTTAAAAAAACATCATCTTATATAATTGCTTATAAACGAAGAAAGGCAGGAAATCCCTATCAGATTCGCCTGCCTTTCAGTAAATTACACTATGATTTTCTACTTCTTATAGAAATCGGTGCTTTCGAAAATTTTATCAGCTGATTTTGCAATAAATCCGGAATATAATTTTCCATCTGTATCCGGGTACCTGATGGCAAACTCGTAATAGCAGGAGGGAACCTCAAATGTGCCTTCAACAAAATCAACCGGAAGAAATCCTGCTTTGGTACTGGACTGTTCAAGTAATTCATCCGGTGTACCCTTTATTTCCCCGCCTGAACTGTTGAGTAAAAAGCCTTTGTCTTTAACGAATTGATTGACTTTCTGAATGGTATTATATTTCCGGAGCGAGTTAATACTTACCGTAAAATGATTGGTAACAAAACCATAAACATAAAGCCAGGCGGCATATTCCGATTCTTTTCGTAGCATTTCATAGCTTTCATAAGATGGCGGCCCCCAAACATTGCCTGAAAACACCAGTTCATTACCAAAAACAAGCTCATCAGGTACACGTGCCGCGCATTGTTTTACTATAGATTGTAACTCCCTGCTGAAATGATCAGTCATTAGCTGGCTGATGAAAACCCGTGGTGCGTTTGGCAGCGTTTTATGCTCGTAATGCTTGGCTGTAAGATGTTTATCTTCAAATATATAATAGCCTTTTTGTTCGTAACCGGCATTCAGAAAAGGTCGGGCCAGTACGTCGACATTAATCCTGGTATCGAAGAAAGTACGGAAAGCAATATGGTCGTTCTCCACTTTTTCTCCTTCTGCGGTAAAACTGTCGTAAACTTTTTTTGCCTCAGGATTTTGAGTGATATAATCAGCCCAAAGCCGGTCAAAAATTTCCTGTGTTTGCATATCTTACTATTTGTGTTCTGTTTGGTTTTGAAATGCTTGATGAAGCATTAAATCAGCTAAAAAATGCGTTCACAAAATTAACAATCTTAACACCCGCAAGTTCAAGGCTTCCGCGGTTATTTTCAATAAATGTATCAATTTCTTCTTCTTTATGCAATATACCGGTCATGTTGCTTAAAACGTGTGACAATGGGTCGTTCACGGTTTCATCGGGGAAGATGATCTGAACAAATTTTCCATTCTCAACTTTTATACTAACAGGTAAAAAGCCTGTGATCATTGGAATATTTACATGGAACAGATAGGCGGGTGAATATCCAAAATTCCATTGCCATGTTTTATACTTTGTTTCCGAAAGTTGATTGATGGCGGTTATTTCATCAGGCTGTAAATTATATGAGTTACTTCCGGGATAAAAATCAATCAGCCAGTTTACCAATCTTTCTGCAAACTGATTAATATCAATGGTTTCGGATAGGAGTGGGGCTATGTTGCCAACATTGCTCCGTACGGACGCCATTGCCTTTCCCTGGTATTCTTTTTCAGGTGTCAGACAATTTTGCAGCTTTTCAAGATCCGTATTATAAAGTATAGTTCCATGATGAAGAACTCTGTCATGAAATATATGCTCAGCATGCCCGGAGAATTTCAGGCTTCCGGCGAAAATACTGTTACGTTTATTGGTATTTACTTCAATGCCAAGGCTTTGCATGAAACTTACAATTATTGCTGTAAACCGCTTAAAGTCAACCTGGTTTGTATTGCCGTTTTTTTGAATGAAGGTGAAATTAACATTCCCTGCGTCGTGGTAAACGGCGCCACCACCGCTTATTCGCCTGATAACCGGTATGTTGTGTGCCCGAACATATGGATAATTAATTTCTGCAAACGCGTTCTGGTGTTTACCAATAATTACTGATCGCTCATTAATCCAGATCATGCACATATCCTCAGCTGCGTGCTTTACAAAATATTCTTCGGCAGCTATGTTCAGGTACGGATCGGTAAAGAGCCTGTGAAATATCAGCATAATCGTTTGAAAGAAAGGAGTATTGATTTAAAAATTCACGTAGGATTTGTATCCTGCAAATATAACAGATGTGAAAAGAATTATCTTTACATTGTTAAAATATTCATTTATCTGGTTCAAATTTGAGAGTATGTCGCTGGATATCAAAGTAAAAGAGCAGTTATTGGCTAAATGTATCGAAATTAAAGAGGAATCGGAAGCAAATACCCTTGCCGCTATGAATGATGCGCAACAGAGCGCCAATGAGTATGGAGCACCGCGGGACAGGTATGATTCATTCCGGGCACAGATGATGCGAAAACGCGACATGCTGGCGCAGCAATTGTCTGCAGTTGAAGAAGAAATTCGTTTTTTAAGACAAATGAAAGCCGGAAGTAAATCAACAAAAGTTGAAGCCGGAGCTTTGGTTGAACTGAATACTCAAACTCTGTATATTTTAGCGGGTATAGGAAAACTTGTGATTGACGAAAAAACATTTTATGTTGTTTCACCCGTTGTTCCTTTGGTTGTGGCAATGAAAGATCTGAAAAAAGGAGATTCTTTCACTTTCCGCGGTACGACTATGAAGATTCTGGAAATTTGTTAGGCGTATTAAGAGTTAATAGAAAATGGGAAAATAGAAAATGGTTTTCTAACCAGATCACAATTAATAATTAAAAATCAAGGAATTATATCTAACTATTTTCCAATTACTATTTTCTATTAACCAATTTCAATACTACACCGAGAAATCAAAATTGTCCTTCTTCGTTTTAGTATATACCTCACGGCTGAAAATATAAAGCCTGGCAGGTTTATGGGCTACTCCGACCTGCTTTTCGTTTAAAGGTATCAGGTACTTCATGCTCAGTATTTTCTTTCTGAAGTTACGCTTGTCGAAAGTTGTGCCAAGGATTACTTCATAAAGCTTTTGCATCTGCGAAAGGGTGAATTTCTCAGGTAATAACTCAAAACCAATAGGCTTGTTAAGTAATTCACTCCGAAGGTGTTCGAGAGCATTTTTCAGAATATCCATATGGTCCATTACAAGATCGTGTATTTCGTGAACAGGATACCAGCGGGCGTTATCACTTAGAATTAATTCCGGACTACGCTGTTCAGTGATATTGATAAGGGAGTAATAGGCAATTGTAACTACATGTTCTTCAGGGTGATCTATCTGTCGAAGCCATTCCAGGTCACGCGGTTTTCTTTTCAATCGATCGGGTGAACCAAAACTCTTTAGTTGATTAAGGTAAATATTTCCTAAACCAGTGTTCTCCTTCAGAACCCGCCAAGCAGAAGTATCCAGATCCTCATCAAGCCTCATTAAATCACCGGGAAATTTAAGGTCAGCGTATATGGTTCCGTCAATGGTCATATTTCTTTCAATCAGAAGAACATTCAGATTGGTAAAATCAAATCCAAAAACCACACAATCGACCGAAACATTTGGAATTAAACCTTCCTGCATACATTATAATTAAAGTGTCATTGTATTAAAGGCGTGATCTTTAAAACAGCTATAAAATTAAACGATTTTCGTTATAAAATTCATTTACGCGAAGAAAGAAAAGAAAAAACCTGCTTTCCGGGTAATATGCGATAAAATGACTAAATAATTCTGAGTTAAAATGTGATTCCTAACGTGAACCGCCTGGGTTTTGGAAATTAATGAACCATTTAGAAATCATGCCTTGTTCATAATATAGCTCAAGGTGCATTTCCAAATTAATCAGGGAAAGCTGTGTTTCAGGTTTTAAATTTTATTAAAGGAAAAAACAAAAAAAGGCTGTCCTTGTCTGGACAACCTGTTTTTATATACCTGACTCCGGAAGAGCTTATTTACGTTTTTCTTTGATACGTGCTTTCTTACCTTTAAGATCACGAAGGTAGAAAATCCTTGCGCGGCGAACAGCGCCACGTTTGTTTATTTCTATTTTATCAATAAATGGTGAACATACCGGGATGATTCTCTCAACACCAATTGTTCCCGAAACCTTGCGAATTGTGAATGTTTCAGTAGCTCCTTCGCCTGAACGCTGCAGAACAACACCTTGAAAAAGCTGTATACGTTCTTTTTCACCTTCTTTGATTTTATAGTGAACTGTAATGGTATCACCAGCTTTAAATACCGGTAATTCATTCCTTAACACTAAAGTATCTTCAACGTACTGAATTAACTCCTTCTTACTCATTAGTTTATGTATTAGATGTGCGTTTTCCTCAAAAATGAGTGCAAATTTACGCTAAAAATTTGATACAAAACAAGTTTGTCCCGGTTTTTTTAACAATCAATTGTTGATAACCGTAAATTGCCATATTCATCGCAAAAGTATGAAATAAATTCCTATTTGCCTAACTTAATTGTTTATCACAAAAATAGCTATAAAATGTTGTTAGTTAATGTGTTATATCAGGGATTGTCAGAATATCTGCTGTATTAGCTAAAAACTTCGGAAGGATGAAATGGATAACTTCGATTTATAAGAAAAATCCCCAAGGTTGAAAACCAAGGGGATAAATCTGTATAGCAGAATCAGATTCCTGAAATCAGGAATGCTTATTCAGCTTTTCCTTTTTTTATTTCTTCAACTACAGTAGTTGTTTTATCTTCAACAACTTCAGCCGCTTTTTCTACTAAAGGTTCAGCTGCTTCAGATGGTAGCTCAACAACAGGTTCGATAACAGCTGCCTTGGGTTCATCTGCCGCGCTTCTGATTTTGGCTTCAAGTTTATCGACAAGACCAGCTGCCTTATCATCTAATTTGCCAAGTGCGGCTTCAGCCTTGTCTTTCATGTTTTCGCCAAAATCAATAACTTTATCTGTTGCTTCCTGCGCAGCAACTTTTACATCAGCCACAATGTCATCGATTTTCTCAACTACATCTTTGGTGTATTCTTTTGCGGTTTCAACACCTTGAGCGGCTTTTTCTTTTAACTCGGTAGCTTTTGCTACAGTTACTTCTTTTAAATCCGCAGCTTTTTCTGCTGTTGCTTCTTTTATCTCAGAAGCCTTGACTACTGTTGCGTCTTTTAACTCCGCCGCTTTGGCCGAAGTTACTTCTTTTGATGTACCAAAAAGTTTTTTAAGTGAGTCTAATAATCCCATACTATTGTTTTTAAGTGGTTTGAATTGGCTAAAATACACAATATAAGCGCATATAGCAATAGATTACACGGATATGTCTTCAGTAAATTATGGCTTTGTATCCTGTAGCATATCCGGTCGGCGAGCCTTGGTGCGCTCTACAGCCTTTTCGTACTGCCATTTTTTAATTTCTTTTTCATTCCCCGAAGTTAATACTTCCGGAACTATCCAATTGTTATAATCTGCCGGTCTGGTGTAAACCGGGGGCGATAATAAATTATCCTGGAACGAATCGGATAATGCTGAAGTTTCGTCACTTAATACTCCGGGCAACAAACGGATCACAGCGTCAGTAACCACAGCTGCGGCTAATTCTCCACCGGTTAATACATAATTTCCAATTGATATTTCGCTCGTAAAATAGTGTTCACGAAGCCGTTCGTCTATCCCTTTATAATGACCACACATTAAAATAATATTGGTGCTCATGGATAATTTGTTGGCCAAGGGCTGATCAAAAAGGATACCGTCAGGAGTCATGAAGATGATCTCATCATATTTTCTTTCGGATTTTAATTTGTCGATACATGACGCAATAGGCTGTATCATCATCACCATCCCTGCACCGCCACCAAAAGGATAGTCGTCAACCTTCCGATGTTTGTTGTCAGAATAATCCCGTAAGTTATGAATCTGAATTTCAGCCAGGCCTTTCGACTGTGCACGTTTTATCATCGAATGGCTGAATGCTCCATCGAACATTTCAGGAAAAATAGTTATGATATCAATACGCATAAGTGAACCCCGGAATTTTGTGGTGCAAAATTACATTTTTTAAATGAGCATCTTATGACTTTCAAAATACATAAATACTGAATTCGTTTACCTCATTCAATGACAAGCAGATATTTCCTTAAATTTACTGATTCTACAGCAGTAAGAATTCTCATCCTTCTAAAGTCTGTCAAACCAAATAACCTTATTGATTGTTATACTTGGAATAAAACCTGAATATGTATGAAGAAAACAATATTGATCCTTTTTTCATTCTTCTTCATCACCTCTTTATTTGCCCAGGAAGCTGGTTTAACAATATATGTATTGAATTTTAAAGATAAAGGAGAAGTTGAAGCCGGCTCTTTAAATCCTTCGAATTATCTCACGTATAAAGCAGTTGAACGTCGGTTGAAACAAAGAATTTCTTTTGATCAGTCAGATATTCCTGTTAGCGATCAATATATAAAAGCCATTTCTAAAACCGGAGCAAATATTCTGACACGTTCCCGCTGGTTCAATACAGTCGTAATAGAAGCCAACGGCGATATGATAAATGCAATATCTGCTTTCCCTTATGTTTCAGAAATCCAGCCTCTTGTTAAAAATGGTAAAAACCTGTCTTCATCCGCCAAACCTTTTTTAAAGAACGAAACAGTAAATTCATGGTTGCCTGAAATAACCAAAAAATCAGCAAGTGATTTGTACAATTACGGAATCGCCTTTAACCAGATTAATCAGCTTAAAGGGCAGTATCTGCACAATATGGGTTATTGTGGACAAGGAATGCTGATTGCCGTGATTGATGCCGGATTTAACTCGGCAGATATAATGCCTTGTTTTGACAGCCTTCGCGCTAATAATCAGATAAAAGGTACCCGCGATTTTGCGTTGCCCGGCAATAATGTGTATGCCACATCAATGGCTTCGCACGGTACAAGCGTACTGTCGTGCATGGGTGCAAATAGCAGCGGACAAATGATCGGCACTGCGCCAAAAGCTGATTACTGGCTTTTACGCTCCGAAGTTGCTGCAACCGAATCCATTATTGAAGAGTATTATTGGGTAAGCGCTGCTGAGTTTGCTGACAGTATCGGTGCGGATTTGATTAATTCTTCACTTGGCTATACCACATTTGACTATACAGCTACAAACCACACGTATGCCGATATGGATGGAAATACTACCATGGTTACAAAAGGAGCCGATAAAGCCGCCGAAAAAGGTATTCTGGTTGTGAACAGTGCCGGTAACTCTGGTGGTGGCGGATGGTGGTACATTAGTGCACCAGCAGATGGGGACAGTGTTTTTACGATAGGAGCAGTTACGGCCATAGGCATCAGGTCAGATTTTAGTTCTGTAGGTCCAACTTCAGATGGCCGAATTAAACCAACTGTTGTAGCCCAAGGTTCAAACACAGCAATTTACTATCTTAATAATCAGAATGTCCCTACTCTTGGTACTGGTAACGGAACTTCATTTTCTTCACCGGTCATGTGTGGGATAACAGCCTGTCTGTGGCAGGCTTTCCCTTATTTGAATAATATGCAGATCGTTGCGTTAATTAAAGCATCTGCAAGCCAGGCAAGTCAGCCTGATTCACTGTTAGGATGGGGAATTCCGGATTTTCTGACAGCTACCAGTACAATTTTAATCCAAACTAAAGAAAACACACTTGTTGCATTTCCAAATCCTGTTGTTGAGAAACTAACTCTTGTATTTCCGGTTGCAATTCAAGGGAAATTTAACATTGAAATAGTTAATTTACAGGACAAAGTAGTTTATTCCAAGCAGCGCGACGAAGGCTCAATCCGCAGCATTCAAATTAACGACATTGGATATTTAGCATCCGGTATGTATTTAATTAAAGTTTCGGATCAATCTGTGATTTATTCAGGGAAGATCATCAAAAAGTGACCAGTGATCTTTGCCCGGGAACTGGTTCACAATTCCTAATTATCAGTTCTCGTTTCCATAAGATAAGTTATCAACGGTAAAAAATGAATTTTCTCTTTGTCATTCTCTTGACATAAATCCCGACAGTTATTTCCAGAAGAATATATATGCAAATTCATAATTAACGTTTATGGTTTTTCTTCCTGTCCCTTTATTTTTTGTAAAATCTGATTTCTATTCATAGATATGTATTCTTGCTGAATATTTATTTTTTTATATAAACGAACTAAAATGGTTATAACTTATTTTATTACAATTATTTATACTGAAATATTTTAAAGTTAACTGCCTGAGAATTGAAAAAATGGCTAGCCGTTTCTATTCCCCAGCCAGATTTTCTAAAATCAGAGGTTAAAGTAACTGTGACATTCCCGTTAAAAATACATTCGGGTACAGCTATCAAATAGAGAAGTTAAAATTAGATTTCGTTAATACCGGAATCAAGTAGGAGCGAAGTTTGAATACCTGGAGAGGTTGGGCCTGCTAATCCGGTTTACAATTATAACTATATTAAAGATTACACAGGTAAATTATACATTCACATCTGTAAACATTAGTATATTAACAAATGTAATTTGTAATTAACAAATGTACACGTTTGTATTTCGGTTATGTAAATCACTAGTATATAGCATTATTTACAATTGTAATCGACCGTATCCAATAAATGAATTTACAATTGTAGTTTACAACAAATAATGCAGAATATATATAATTTTATATACCTATGAATCAATTTATTATAATAACTATATATACTATTACTTCAAGTTAATAACTTCTTGAAAGTCC
>CAIRMR010000123.1 GCA_903879715.1 uncultured Bacteroidales bacterium | reverse complement strand
TTGATTTGGTCAATGACAGATAATTTGAGGTCGAAGCTTACTTTCTCGTAGGCTTTTTTTCGACAGTCAGGGTTTGTTTTCTGTGTCATATTTTTCGCTGAGTTGATTGATTTTTAGTCAACCAATTTCAGGAAATGACAATTGTTATTGCCGATTCCCACGCGACTGTTCAGTGCATCATAAGTAAATCCCCAGCCACCTGGCCCACCATAAAAACCCATGTTTTGATTGTTTTGCACACCCATAAAACCAAGCGCTGCAGAGTTATCGGCTTTGTACATCCAAATACCGCTGCCATAGTTAACGTCTAATGGAATGGTTCCGTTGCGTAAGGTCATGCGGCCATTCAATACCAATCCATCACCGCCTGCATTGATAATTCGCATCCGTTCATTAAAACTGGAACTTGACCCATACCCGAACGCAATATTGGCTGCTGGTGCATCGCTATGTATTTGAAATAATGCATTTTGCACGCCTAAACCATAATGGTTGCCGGTATTCCCATAAAGTGAAATCTTATCGCCTAATGCGCTGGCGAAGTTTAATGGAAAACCTGGTGTTATAGTGCCAATGCCTATAGCCCCGCCATTATTAAAAATATTACTATTGTTTGTTATCCAGGCTGTTCCATTCCAGAAAGGAGTATTGCCGGCAGCAGATCCCGGCGTTAAAATCCCTGCCGGACCTGTTGCACCTGTAAGACCCGCCGCGCCTGTTGCACCCGTCGGACCAATTGGACCTGCAGGTCCTGTTAATCCGGTTGCTCCGGTTGACCCTTTGGCTCCGGCTGGACCTGCCGGACCTGTAACTCCTGCCGGGCCGGTTAATCCTTGCAGTCCTGCCGGGCCGGTTGGGCCTACAGGTCCTGTTAATCCGGTTGCCCCGGTTGTTCCTTTAGCTCCGGCCGGACCTGCCGGACCTGTAACTCCTGCCGGACAAGCCGGACCCGCAACACCCGTCGGGCCAATCGGACCTGCCGGGCCTGTAGCCCCTGTTGCCCCCGTAGGACCGGTCGGGCCGGTTAATCCTTGCGGTCCGGCCGGACCTTGAACTCCCTGTGGAGCGTTTGCTGAAAACAATGCATAGGGGACACTTAGTAATTTACTAGTTCCTGTAATACTGTAATTGGTGCCTCCAAGCGGATCGGTTTCGGTTTTAATGGAATAGGTTCCACCTGCCCAGTTTATTGTCGAAAAATTACCGGAAACAACTATTCCCCCGCCAATTTCAACAGTCACCAGGCCATTGGCATTAGTTGTCGCTGTTTGTGTTTCGACATAAACAGCAGAGGCTCCCTGCAGTATGCTTATCCTCATTCCAATTGAATGATTTGCTACAAGAGCGTTTCCGGCATCCCTGATCACAGCCTGGTAACTCATTTTCTGTGGTGCCTGGGCGGAAACAATAACGGTTATCAGAATGGCCGTCAAAAGCGTAATTATCTTTCTCATAATTCTTGGTTTTTAATTATTTTAAAAGTTTTAATTTCTTTACTGGATGATGGGTTTTTAGTGTTTAAGATTCTATTAAAAGCAGAAACACTATTTGAATTGATTTTGAAGTGCAACTGATGCGTCAATAAGTATTGAAAAAGAAATTTTTTCTCAATACTGCTTTATAGTATTGTTGTATGCAAATATCTGACTATAACGATGTGTCAAACATCATGTAAAAACATGATATTTATGCAATCAATTCAAAATCATGGAAAAAGGGGATGTGAACAGGATTTACGGTGTTTGTTGCTGATTTCAACAATTGCATTTCCCTTCTGAATTTGCATCATTACGAGTTTACTGCAAAAGGGGTAAATTTTCACTTTGCTGGTTACTGTTGCTTTGATTCAGAATAGCAAAAGAGAAAAAAGAGGAATAAAATTTTTTCATCGTAAATTGTATTTGATGTAAAAATCCTATCCTTCTAAAATGATTTTATTAAACAATTGTCTTTTGTCAACACAGGTCGATAAAGGATTAAACCCAAGATGAAAAGTGTGAATTCCTTTTAACCAAATTGCGTAATAACAAGCAGGCATTTATCGCCTTCCGGGAATTGGTGCTTCTAAAAAAGTCAATTTCATACTGATATTTAGAAGGTGTAACGGTATTACTGAGGCACTACTATGATCTCCATACGAGTGCCATAAGGACCGCCCGATGTTAATTGCACATCAGCACCGGCAGTTGATCTCCATACTTTCATCTTAAAATTATAATTGCCTGGCCCAAGTGTAAATATCCTTATACCGCTGTCGAAATCAAAAGATTTATAAGTGCCGTTTATTGATAAAGCCTCCTTAGCATAAATGGCATTGTTATTCATTTCAATACTAAAGGCAAGCACCACATCGGGACATGCTAAGCAACCGAAGTTTAAGCCGGATCCATGCATGGAGAGTATAACCTTTGAAGTCTGGTTCAAAACGATATTCTGATCCAACCCGGGAAGAGAAAAAGCATTGGTGCCGGACGTGAGGGTGATATTGTTCAACATTTCAAAACCGTAGATATTATTAAATAGCTGGTTGGTTGGAGAGGCCCAGTTTGCAGCGTTTCCGGCTCCATTACTGGTTAGTGTTTGTCCTGCTGTTCCTGCATTGCCCATAACAGCAATCGCCCCATTTGGTTTAACCGCAAACCGCTCGTTAAATACTCCTGCAGCATCATACCCAATGGCAACATCTGCATTGGGATTGTCTGAATAAATCTGCAAACGGTTACCCGCAACACCAAAGCCAACATCTCCAGTGGTACCGGGATATAAGGTTATTTTTTTTCCCAGGGATGCTGCAAATGCAAGTGGTGCATTGGGATTGTTATTGCCTATACCAACACGGCTGTTTAATGCATTGTAGGTGAAGCCCCATCCTCCTGGTCCTCCATAGAAGCCTATGTTCTGGTTATTTTGCGTACCCATAAATCCCAACTGCCCACTGTTATCTGCTTTGTATAACCAAACACCTGCACCTCCACCCACCATGTCAGTACTCCCGTTTTTTAATACAAGTCTTCCATTCAAACTCATTCCATCATAATTACCATTATTCAGGATTCGCATACGTTCAGTAAAGCTGTTACTTGACCCATACCCGAATGCAATATTGGCTGCTGATGCATCGCTATGTATTTGCAGCAATGCATTTTGCACGCCAAAACCATAGTGGTTGCCAGTGTTCCCATAAAGCGAAATCTTATCGCCTAATGCGCTGGCAAAGTTTAATGGGAATCCTGGTGTTACCGTGCCAATGCCTACAGAGCCGCCATTATTAAAAATATTGCTGCTGTTCGTTATCCAGGCTGTTCCGTTCCAGAAAGGAGTATTGCCTGCCGAAGAGCCCGAAGTTAAAATCCCTGCCGGACCAGTAGTACCTGTTGGGCCGATTGGACCCGTAGGGCCTGTTAATCCGGTTGTTCCGGTTGTTCCTTTAGCTCCCGCAGGCCCTGCAACTCCTGTCAGACCAGCCGGACCTGTAACACCAGCCGGGCCGATTGGACCCATAGGGCCTGTTAATCCGGTTGAGCCGGTTGTTCCTTTAGCACCGGCAGGACCAGCCGGGCCTGCAACTCCTGAAGGGCCAATTGGACCTGTCGCACCGGTTAGACCGGCAGGACCAGTTAATCCTTGTGGTCCGGCCGGACCTTGAACACCTTGAGGGCCATTTGCTGAAAATAATGCAAACGGAACACTTAGCAATTTACTTGTTCCCGTAATACTGTAATTGGTTCCTCCAAGTGGGTCAGTTTCGGTTTTAATGGAATAGGTTCCACTTGCCCAATTTATTGTCGAAAAATTACCAGATACTACAGTTCCCCCACCAATTTCAAAAGTCACCAGACCATTGGCATTGGTTGTCGCTGATTGTGTTTCAACATAAACAGCAGACACCCCCTGCAATATACTTATCCTCATTCCAATAGACCTATTTGTTACAAGAGCGTTTCCGGCATCCCTGATTACAGCCTGGTAACTCATTTTCTGAGGTGCCTGAGCAAAAACGATAGAATTGACTAACATGGCTACCAAAAGAGTAAATATCATTCTCATAATTCTTAGTTTTTAATTATTTTAAAAGTTTTAATTTTTTAGGGTTGATGGATTTTTAGTATTTAAGATTTTAAAAACAGAAACACAATTTGAACCGATTTAAATAGTGAAACTTATAGTCCTTAAAGCATTAAAATAGAAATTATTTTCTAATTTCTGGTTTATAGTATTGTTGTATGCAAATATCCATCTATATTGATGTATCAAACATCATGTAAAAACATGATATTTATGAAATCAATTCAAAATCATGAAAAAAGAGGATAAAACGAAGATCAGTCAGTTTTTCATCCTGAGATCCCTGTAAAGATTTTCCGGTTAAGAACTCCGGAAATAGAAACTTATAAAACTAGTTAGACTCACCAAACGCTGTAAATCCGGGATAGGCAGTATCTGAAAGCCACAAAATCCGGCTGCCTTTAATACAGGAAAAATAAGCATCGTAGGTTTTAGGTTTTCCTTCCATATCTGAGAAATTTACCTGCCAGTTTGATGCAAGTGAAAAATTGCCATTTGATTTAATGGTCTGGCCTTTTATATTTCCGACCATTCCACTTGCCACCGAGAGTGACCATTTATAAGTGCTACCGTTACTAAATTCAAAATCCTGCCTCGATTGGTAGGTACTCATACCGGTATCAAAGCCGGTGTATATATTTACATATTGCTGAATGCTGGAAAAATCGTTGGTCCATTTCCCTTGAAAATCAGAAACCGCGACTGCAAATTTGTTATAGCTGGCCATCCGTTTGAGTGGTTCCCAGGTTTCGAAAGTTGTGTAATATTCTAATTTAGATTGATCCAGATTGAAATTTTTAATAAAACTGGCTTTGTCGGAACAAACAAATTCGAGCCAGCCGCTTTTACCACGTTTAAACAGTACGACAAAAACATTTTTCCCGGAACTGTTTTCGGTAACATCGCCCGATATTATTTGCGGTTCTTCCGGATCGAGGGTGTTATTAAACACAAAGTAATTTTTAAGGTTTCCATACCTTGAGGAGACTAACGTATTCCAACCCGTTTTTGAAGCTATATCTCTGTCAGTAATGTATTCATCCGTTGCCTTGTTTGGATAGTGAATTAAGACTTTCAGATTTCCTTTTGTTACTTCTACCCAATCCGATTTTTGCGTCGCAACCCATCCGTCATCAAAATTAGTAGTGCTGAAAGCATAGCTGACTGAAATTGCTGAAGGCTTTTCTGCTTTGTCAGTATTTATAACTGGTCCGCTATTTATATCTAACGACTGCATACCGCCCGGTTTTGAAAGCACAATTGAGCTTATGAAATTCTGTATATCAGCGCTATAGATGTTGCTGTTTGTTGTGGCAGTAATACTTACTACTTTGCCGTAACCACTAAAAGTAGTGAGTATAGCAGTGGCATCTTTAGAATTGAAAGTGAATTTCACTCCCCCGCTTTTTATTTTCCAGCCTTCATCACCGGGAATTTCCGTGACCCGCGGCGAATCGGCAATTTTATAAGGAACAGCAATTAGTTCCTTCCAGTCATTTTCAAAATCCTTTTCAATACTGCCCTTGCTGTTTGCGCTTTTATAGATGCCAATCTGGCACCAGCCACCAGTTGATTTATCTGTAATTGTATAGCCGACCACAGTTGGTTTGGCATTTTTACTCCAGCCCTTAGGTGGTATATATGAGGTTAGATCGAAAGTTTCTTTGGTTTGTGCTATTCCACCTAGTATAAAAATATGTATGAATGCAATTATGAATAAAAGTCTCATGGCTTAAATTTATTTGGATAACATTTTTTAAATTTGAATGGTTGTGAAGGCAGCAATACTTATTATCTACCGTCCCTACAGGACTTATTTTACAAAGAATCTGCTTTTCATTCTACCAATATTACGGCCTACGGGACGTCCCGTTAGGGACATAATATCGGTAGACATTCACATAGAAATCATTTTTAGTCCCGTAAGGGACGATATGTATTTCATTGCGGAACAAAAAGGCCTGGAGGAATTTCCAATTGTATTTAACAAGATATTACAGATCTGGTTATTCCTTTGTAATTTTCACATTACTGAAATAAACATTTACATTTTCAGCATCGGTGGTGGTATTTTTCCAGTAAACGGTTTTGAACCTTGTTCCGGCAGGCAGGTTGCAACTTATGCAGGGCTTTCCGTAAGTCATCTTGAAATCAGATGAAACAGCCACTTCTTTACCGTTGATTAATAGTTTTAATGCGCCGCCTTTCAAACTTACTGCCACATGTACTTTGTTTTTCTTATTGGTAAATTCACGTAAAGCATACGTATAAAAAATCCCTTCCGAAAAATTATCCTTATTTACCGATGGCTTGGAATGAATATCTATTTTAGCTGCACCTGAATAATTGTTATTATCAAAATCGTTTTCGTTACCCGATGTAATGGTTAACTCAATGGTTGTACCGTCACCATTTATGTCTGCCTTTCCATCTGTTCTTAATGGATATGAATTGAGATAAAGCACAGCTGAGCCGCCTGTGCGGGATGAGAAATCACCGGTTGCAACATCATATTCCAATATAAAATTTTCAGGCAAAGGCTTTTTCATTTTAATTGAGGACAAATCATTGTTATATCCTAATTGAACCCATTTACCTGCAATATCCTTTATTGAAGTTACCGTGGAATGCTTCCCTGCAGATGAAAAATACCAGCCTTCAGGTTTGCTCCCATCCGCATTTCCGGAAAAGTCATCCATAAAATATACATTTGCTGGGAGAGAAGCCTGTGAAGTTGCTGCCGGTTTTTGTCCTGAACTTTTTCCCCTATAACCGTTCAGCCTTGCATTCATCTGCTCTTCGTTGGCAGGTTTATAGGGTTTGCCTTTCACTTTTTCGGGATCAAAGAAATAATTCCAGGCATACTCATAATTGAAATTTTCAGTTACAGACTGGTACATTTCATATTCCTGGTTGCCGTCTTCTTTTGTTTTGTAAGCGAAACTTATTGCGATCCATTGTGGCTGGTCCGAAAAACATTTTTCAATAACTCCCGGTTCTAATTTGTAAACCGGATAATAATGTTTCAGTTTCTGAGCCATTGCATCAATTTTAAATGGATCAACGTCGCCATAAAAATCGTGAGCCCTGGGTTGCATATCTCTTAAAATGGCCTGATCCTGCAATTTATCCTGATATTTCTCCCTCAATTGTTTTACTGTGTTTTTGTATCGTGCATCCGATTTCTCCATATAAATCAGAAGCACTTTATCCCTGGTTTTCTGATCTTCCCATAGGTTATTAATCCTTTCTTTTTCCTTTTCGAGTTCACCGTCAAATGCTTTTTCTGCCAGTTGCAGGTATTCGCCTATGGTTACCTCTACTATCGGAAGCTTATTCCCTGGCGCCAGAAAAACGGTTTGTTTCTCGTTGATCCGGGTTATAAATTTATACACATTCGGATTTATCCTGGGATCGATCTTGTCCCCATTTTTCGAATCATCACCTGTTACAAATCCATCTTCCGGCCAGGAAAAAAGATATTGTTTTGGTGTGTTTATAAAGGAAATCGGGTAACTGCCCGGAATCATATTTACACTTACATCAAACCGGTTATATTCCTCACTCACAGGCTTAAAATGACCTTTAGCGTCGAGATACTCAGGCGAATAACTCACATTCCATACCCTGAAGTCGACTCCGTACTGATGGGGATTAAAATCATTTTCACTGGCATACAACCTGGTTTTATAGGTACCGATTCCTGCCACAGGCGTATAGCTTTTTTGCATCCACTCAATAATCTTGTGCATGTTTTCCTGTTGTTTAATGGAAAAAGTCCGACCCCTGGCCTCAATAAGTTTAGGTATATCGGCAGATGTTAAAATCTTTTGCCAGCCGATAATGCTGTCTTCTATGCGCTGTTCCCTGGTTGACTGAGCGAATAAGAATATTGATTGTATCAGCAGCATTGCCGTCAGAGATAATCTTTTTATCATAAGTAAATCATTGAAATGCAAATATCGATTCAATATAGTAACCGGATATCATGTAAAAACACGATATTCAGATAAGATGTTCAAAATCTAAACAGAAGGGAAATACAGACTTTAAAAAGTACTCAAAATTGAAGACATTTATATTTAAAACGAGATAAATTTCCGTATTCTTTAAGTCTCAAATTCCAAGTTCCAAGTTCCAAGTTCCAAATTCCAAGTGGGTATACAGACTATTTCTTGGTTCTTGAGATTTGGGATTTGGGATTTGGGTCTTTTAAAAATGGGATTTTACCCAAACCCAAACCTAACGTTAAATTTATCTGAGGTAGGTATCTTGTTTATAAAGATCTACCACACAAAAAACATCACGGCACCACAAACCGCAATAACGGCTCCGATTATTTCGCGGACAGTAACCCTCTCCTTATTAATAAGCACTGCGGGCGGAATAATAAAAACAGGTGTCAGCGACATAATAGTCTGGGCAATTCCTGCATTGGTGTGTTGTACAGCCATCAGCGAAAATGATACTCCCAGGAATGGTCCGAATATAGAACCGACCACAAGCCATTTCATAGCTTTAGTATCGCGAAAGGATGTTGGTAATTCTTTCCATCTTCCTAATATAAAAAACAGGATTGCAAAACCTATAAAACCAGTTATTACCCTTATATGTGATGCAGCAAACGGATCATACTCCCTCATACCATATTTACTTAGCACTAAACCCACACCCTGTCCGGCGGCAGCAATTACACCAAGAACAACTCCTTTTATAGGATACGACATTGAATATTTTCTTTTGCTCTTAACTTCGCCTGCTGCAGAATCCGCAGTGCGTGTAAAAATCACGAGGGCAATTCCGCCAAGGGTAATAATCATTGCCAGCATGCTTTTACCACTCATTACTTCACCTAGCATGATCCAGGCTGTGAAAGCCGCAAAAACAGGCGCCAACGTCATTAACAACATGGCAACCCTGGCACCGGTTATGGTATATGCTTTAAAAAGGCAATAGTCGCCAATAATAAAACCAACGATTCCTGAAATTGCAAGCCATATCCATGTATGCAGATCGGCATCGGTAGGAAGAAACAGTCCCCTGTGGAAATAGGAAAAGACCGAAAGCATTATCCCAGCCATGCCCAACCGGAGCAGGTTAACATGCATGGAGCCAATCCGTTTGCTGGCAGATTCAAATGCTAAAGCAGTAATAGTCCAGAATAGTGTGGTGAGTAAAGCAGCGAATTCGCCCAGGTGTGATGTCATATACCTTATTATAATAAAGGGGTCAAAAGTAGTCAAATGATCCATCTTAAATCTGAAGCAGAAAAAAATATCTGTCAAAACACTGAGAAATACTTTCCGGTCTGCCTACCTTTGCAAAAACCGGAATCAGTTAAAACCAACCCATTTTTAAAAACAATTTAAGAACGGATGCTTTTCAGCGACGAATATAAAACTATCGCCAAACCATCGCAGGGATCATTCCGCGACAAGGGAAGCAAGTTTTTAGCGTTTGCTATTCCTGCCTGCAGCGAGCAGGAAGTGAAGCAGCAACTCGATGCCTTGCGGAAGCAATATTATGATGCAACTCACCATTGTTATGCGTATGTACTCGGTTTTGATAAATCAGCATACCGTGTCAACGACGATGGAGAACCATCCGGAACAGCCGGGCGTCCGATATACGGGCAGTTACTTTCGGCTGACCTTACCAATACGCTGATTGTGGTTGTGCGTTATTACGGAGGAACAAATCTTGGAGTTCCGGGATTAATACATGCTTACAAAACAGCAGCATTGGAAGCAATAAACAATGCGACTATATTAACCAGAATTGTCAAGGAAATCTATGAAATTGAGTATCCGTATGAAGCAATGAACGATGTGATGAAAATTATCAAAGATGAAATTTTAGAAGTTATTAACAATGAGTTTGGCATGAAATGTGTTATCCGGTTGGCAATTCGGCATAGCGACGCGGAAAGGGTAGCAGGTAAATTTTCGAAGGTAAACCAATTAATTATTAATTACTTATCAATTTCTTAACATTTTTTGTTGGAATCCGGACTTTTTTTTCACCATTTTGCCATATACAACTAAAATATTAAAAATCAAATACCATTAATATTTTTTTTTGAACTTTGTTATAATGATTTTTGAACACTTTTATGACGGAACAATATTTTTCATAGATATTTTTAGCTATTAAGCTGATAAGATGCTGATTTAAAGACCAAAAATAACCAAGAATAAACATGCAATACAACGAAATTGAAGGAATTAAAGAACTTCATCAGGAAGTTTGGGAAAATTGCCTTAAAGTAATCCGCGACAACCTCAACTATCAAAGTTTTAAAACCTGGTTTTCTCCTATTAAAGCAATTAAACTGGATAACAATATTCTTACCATCCAGGTTCCGAGCCAATTTTTTTATGAATGGCTGGAAGAACATTATATTACGCTTCTGAAGAAAACCATTCGCAACGAACTAGGCCCAAACGGAAGGTTAGAATATAGTATCGTAATGGAAGGAGCTTATACCTCTGATCCATACACTATTAAAATCCCCACAAGTAACAGAAAAGCTACCACAAATCCATCTGTTCAAATGCCGATAGATTTAAATGCCGGTAAATCGAAAGAAATACCCAATCCGTTTGTAATTCCCGGACTGAAAAAGATCCAGGTTCAATCCCAATTGAATGAATCATACTCTTTTGATAATTTTATTGAAGGCGACTGTAACAGGTTAGCTCGTTCGGCCGGATATGCAGTTGCATGTAATCCTGGCAAAACAGCATTTAATCCCTTGTTCCTTTATAGTCCGGTTGGGTTAGGCAAAACTCACCTTGCACAAGCTATCGGTTTGCAGGTAAAAAATAATTTCCCTGAAAAAACAGTTTTGTATGTAGCAACCGAACAGTTCACACAACAGTTTATTGATTCGGTACGCAGTAACAACCAGAATGATTTTGTTCATTTTTACCAAATGATTGATGTACTGATCATTGATGACATTCATTTTCTATCAGGCAAAGAAAAGACACAGGATGTATTCTTCCATATCTTCAACCATCTGCATCAAAAAGGAAAACAACTTATACTCACAAGCGATAAAGCACCTGTTGAACTGAAAGGTTTAGAGCCAAGGCTTCTGTCGCGTTTCAAATGGGGACTGGCAGCCGATCTGCAGGTTCCGGATCTGGAAACACGTATTGCCATCCTGAAAAAGAGATTGTATAAGGACGGCATAGATATGCCTTACGAGGTTCTCGAATACCTGGCTTACAGCATTACCACCAATGTTCGTGAACTGGAAGGAGCGCTTATTTCATTGATGGCTCAGTCGTCGCTGAATAAAAAAGCCATTACTATTGACCTGGCAAGGCAAATGATTGATAAATTCGTAAAAAATACTGCCCGCGAAATATCCATCGATTTCATCCAGAAGATTGTTTGCGATTATTTTGACATACCTGTTGATGCCATAAACTCGAAAACCCGCAAGCGCGATATCGTTCAGGCACGTCAGCTGGCCATGTATTACTCAAAGAAGCACACTAAGGCTTCGCTGGCGACCATTGGCCTGCATTGTGGCAACAAGGATCACGCTACTGTATTACATGCCTGCCGCACCGTTAATAACCTTATTGAGACCGACAAGCAATTCCGCACGTACGTTGAGGAAATTGAAAAACGCATCAAGTTTTAATCTTTTAAGGAAAATTTATTTAAACAGAAAAGGAAGTTGTGGCAGCACAGCTTCCTTTTTAATTTTTTGCAGCCAGTAAACATATCTGAGACAATTTTGCATCAAACCATTCATATATAAAGATTTTATTGAATTGATAAGCTTATTTTTGCAATCAGACTATAACAAATACAATTCAAAACATAGATAGGATTTAGCCTATGAAAATACTGATGGTATGTCTGGGTAATATTTGCTGTTCGCCGATGGCGGAAGGAATCATGCAGGCAAAAATTGAAAAATACAAAATTGATGCTGAAGTGGATTCAGCGGGATTTGAACCTTTTCATTCAGGTGATGCTCCTGATTTCAGGGCGACAAGAGTAATGAAAAAGCATGGAATAGATATTTCCGGACAGCGATCACGGCTTTTCCGGGAAACGGATTTTAATGTTTTCGACCGTATTTATGTGATGGATAGCAATAACTATAATGATGTGAAATCCGTTTCTAAAAACAGCATACAAATGCAGAAAGTGGATTATATCCTTAATATTTCGCACCCCGGCTCCAACAAACCTGTTCCTGATCCCTTTTATGGAGGTGAGCAGAGTTTTGAAAAGACATATCAATTGCTGGATTCAGCAACTGAACTCATCGCTATAGAAATAAAGAACGGAGGAAAATAAATGGATACCATTCACGAACCCGGTAAGGAAGAAATAATATCTGCGGCAGAACGTATTCGGCCCTATATACATCGAACACCTGTTTTAACCTGCAGTGCAATTGATGAAATTGCAGGTGCCCGTATATTCTTTAAATGTGAAAATCTGCAAAAAGCCGGCGCTTTTAAATCGCGCGGAGCAGTAAATGCCGTATTCAGTTACGACCCGTACGATATTAAACAAGGCGTTGCTACCCATTCATCAGGCAATCATGCGGCAGCGCTGGCACGAGCCGCACAGCTTAAACATATTCCGGCGTACATCGTAATGCCCGAAAACTCATCAAAAGTTAAAGTAGCAGCTGTAAAAACCTATGGAGGACGAATCACTTTTTGCTTACCAACGCTCGAAGCCCGCGAAGAAAAGCTAAATGAGGTATTGAGTGAAACCAATGCTTTTGAAATACACCCTTACAACAACTATGCAGTTATTGCCGGCCAGGCTACCGCAGCGCTTGAGTTAATTGAAGACTACACGGATCTTGATGTAATTATCGCACCCGTTGGTGGCGGAGGTTTACTGAGCGGAACAGCACTTGCGTCCCATTATTTTTCACCTTTAACACATGTGATTGGAGCTGAACCATCTGGCGCTGACGATGCTTACCAGTCGTTTTATCAAAAAAAACTAATCCCTTCATTTAATCCCGATACTATAGCCGATGGACTCCGTACTTCACTGGGCAGCCTCACTTTCCCGATTATCCGGCAATTGGTCAGCGACATTTTAACTGTAAATGACCAGGCAACCATCGAAGCCATGAAACTGGTTTGGGAACGAATGAAAATCATTATTGAGCCTTCATCCGCTGTAGCTTTAGCGATAGTTTTAAAACATAAACATCGTTTTGAAGGTCAACGAATCGGAATTATAATTTCTGGCGGGAATGTGGATTTGATGCATTTGCCATGGCTATAGGATTTAGGGGTTGGGGATTGGGGGTTGGGGAACCATATCCCAGGTTCCAGATCACAAATTTAAAATCACAAATCACAAATTTTACATCCCACATCTAACATCCCACATGAACAAAGGAAACCTCTACCTTATTCCAACACCACTAGGAGAAACAGGATTCGACTCAGCCTTGCCAGCCTTTAATCTCCAGATTCTTCAGAGAATAGATACTTTTATTGTTGAGGAACTTCGCACTGCAAGGCGTTTTCTGCGTAAAGCAGGTTATCTGAAAGATTTTGAAACGGTAACCTTTTACCTGTTGAATGAACATACTCCTGATGATGAGGTTGCCGGAATGCTGGTAAATGCAATGAATGGCCACCACGTTGGATTGCTTAGCGAAGCCGGTTTGCCCTGTATTGCCGATCCCGGAAATATTGCAGTACGACTTGCACACCAAAAAGGAATAAGAGTGATTCCGCTTACAGGTCCTTCATCCATTATGCTTGCGTTAATGGCTTCAGGTTTGAACGGACAGAATTTTGTATTTCATGGTTACCTTCCTGTAAAACCAGACGAACGAACCAAAGCACTCCGCGAACTTGAGCACGCTGCTTCAAAAGGAAACCAAACACAGATTTTTATTGAAACACCTTACCGCAACCTTCAAATGCTGGAAAGCATAGTTAAAACATGTAATTCTTCCCTAACGCTATGTATTGCCGCTGATCTTACACTCGAAACCGAATGGATCAGAAGTATGCCATTAAATGAATGGAAAAGACAAAAACCGGAATTGCATAAAAGACCGGCGGTGTTTTTGTTGGGGAATGGGTAGAATTCCATAAATTCAAAGTTTGAAATTTAATTAGCTAAATATTATTCCTTATTCCTGCGTTTAGAAATCTGATTAGTTTAAATTGTACTTGTTCAGATAATAACACAAAAATCCCGGTCTATACTCAAGCTTTCAAAGAAACTCAATATAAACCGGGAAATTCAAACAGAAAATATCACCCAGAAATCTGAAAATTAATTCTGAGCGTTTTATCTATTAATGATGATGTCCGCCAGCGCCGTGAACATGGCCATGGCTGAGTTCTTCGGCCGAAGCTTCGCGTACTTCGATTACATTGCCTTTAAAATGCAGTACATTGCCAGCCATAGGATGATTGAAATCCATACGGACCAAATCATCGCCAACGCTAACCACGGTGCCTTGCAGCATATGTCCCTGGTCGTCGCGCATGGGAATCACATTACCAATAGCTATCATTTCGGTATCTATCTTTCCATCAACTTCAAATATGCTCTTTTCGAGGTCGATAATAGCATCCTGGTCTAATTCGCCGTATGCATCGTCGCTGGCTAATGTAAACTCAAAATCGTCACCGGTTTTAAGCGTGCTAAGGTGTTCTTCAAATTTTGGGAGCATCTGGCCGTTTCCGTAGAGGAACACCAACGGATCACCAGCCCTGGTTTCTTCAATAATCTCACCTTTCGCGTCGTCGCGTTTCAGTATATAACTAAGAGAAACTACTGTGTTTTTTGTGATTTGCATTCGTATTGATTTTAATGATTAAGGATTTATTTTATTTAACAATTATAAAGATTTATAGTTTCATTCACTTTTCAAAGTTTGTCTTCATCACCTGAAATCGTCAAAACATAAAGAAAAAAAAGGACAATCTCAGGCTTCTTCATTATTCACTGTCATTGAGAGCATAGCGAAGCAACACTGTCATTGCGAGCAAAGCGAAGCAACACTATTCACTATTCATTATTCACTTTCATCTAACTAAAAATAAAAGACTGATTAAGAGGCCATTGCAAGCAGTATGTTTTTACTCTTTTGAGCTTTCTTCTCATAATAAGCCACTCTTTTTTGCATGTCCAGTATGTTTTTCTGCGTTTCAATTTGTT
>CAIRMR010000122.1 GCA_903879715.1 uncultured Bacteroidales bacterium | reverse complement strand
GGGATGCAAATAATTGCACGGTTACTATTCCGGTTACCATTACCGCTCCGGCTGCTGTTTTAACTGCCGCAATTACAAGCCAGACCAATGTTTTATGTTCCGGCGGATCAACCGGCAGCGCTACTGTTACAGCAAGCGGAGGAACAGCTCCTTACACCTATTCCTGGAATTCGGTTCCCGTGCAAACTACCGCTACTGCCAGCAGCCTTATTGCGGGTACTTATACTGTAACCGTCAAAGATGCATCCGGATGTACTACATCCGCTAGTATAACTTTAACTGAACCTACCCCGATTGTTGTAAGTACAACCAGTACAAATGTTGATTGTTTCGGAGAGTTAACTGGAACAGCAACGGCTTCGGCCAGCGGAGGTTTGCCTCCTTATACTTATGCCTGGACGACAACTCCTGTACAAACAACAGCTGCAGCAATAAACCTGCCAGCCGGAACATATACAATCACAGTTACAGATTTCTTAGGCTGCAATAAATCAGCTTCTGTTACCATTACACAACCAGCTAACAAACTTATAGCGTCAATCACTGACCAGGTAAATGTTGCCTGCTTCGGGGATACTACCGGATCAATTACCATTACCGGTAGCGGAGGAATCGCACCAATTCAATACAATATTAACGGAGGTGCATTCCAGGCTAATGATTCTTTCAATAATCTTGCTGGCGGGGCTTATACCATAATTGCCAGGGATGCCAATAATTGCACGGTTACTATCCCGGTTACAATTACCTCTCCTGCAGATGATTTAATTGTCACAATTTCCAGCCAGACAAATATTTTTTGCTCCGGTGACTCAACCGGCAGTGCTACTGTTATAGCGAGTGGAGGCACTGCGCCTTATTCTTATTCGTGGAACACAGTTCCGGTAATAGCTTCACCAACAGTCAACAATCTTACAGCAGGTGTATATATTGTTACCGTAAAAGATGCTGCCGGATGTGAGAAAACAGCCAATGTTACAATAACTGAACCGGCTCCGATGATTTTGACAACTTTAAAAACAGATGTTGCCTGTTTCGGAGAATCAACAGGGACAGCCACTGCCCAGATTAGTGGGGGTATACCTCCTTATACTTATATATGGATAACGACTCCATTACAAGTTACAGCTACTGCTTCGAACCTGCCGATCGGTACTTATAATGTCACTGTATTTGATTCATCAGGTTGCTTTAAATCCACTTCTGTAACCATTACACAACCAGCATCTATACTTACAGCTACTATTACTGACCATACGGATGTTGCCTGCGCCGGAAATACAGGTTCACTGACAGCATCAGCTAACGGAGGAGTTTCGCCTTATGAATATAACATTAATGGTGGATCATTCCAGGCAAGTGGTATATTCAGCAATCTTTCAGCCGGAGTTTATACAATTATAGCCAGGGATGCCAACAACTGTACTTTCAACATACCGCCGGCTACTATTACAGAACCCGCGAATGCTTTACATGCTTCAATTACCAGCCAGGTTAATGAATTATGTGTAGGCGACGCAATCGGAAGTGCAACGGTTACAGCTACAAATGGCACATCGCCTTATTCTTACTCATGGAATACAATTCCGGTACAAACTACAGCTACTGCCTCTAACCTTACAGCTGGAAATCATATTGTAACAACTACGGATAACCTGGGATGTTTTGTTCAGGATACAGCTTTTATTACTGAACCAGCACTTACGCTTTCGGTATCAATAACTGATCAGGTGAATTTTGATTGTGCTACGGGAACAAATGGTTCTGTAACTGTTGCAGGTATCGGCGGTACTCCTAACTATCAGTATAGCCTTGATGATGTTACATACCAGGTGAGTGGGATTTTCACCAATCTGCCGGTTGGAAACTACACTGTGAGTGTCAGAGATACAAATAACTGCAAATCTTCAGTTCCCGTTGAGATAACTATATCCGGGTTAATATTAGCTGTAAATGACGCTTTCGTTACTTCTGAAGATACCCCGCTGAATGAAAATGTAATGACTAACGATCAGGTTTTATGTAATCTGCCAATTACGGTAACCGCAAATACGCCTCCACAACATGGCACGGTAACAGTGAACGCAGATGGCACCTTCACATATATTCCCACTCTTGATTACTATGGCTCTGATTCGTTCGACTATACAATAACTGATTTCGTCGGGGCTACTTCAACAGCCACCGTTACAGTTACCATTGATCCGGTTAACGATCCTCCTGTTACATTAAATGATTCAATTACTGTAGAATACAATACTGCGACTTCAGAAAACGTGCTGTCGAATGGCCATTTTGATCCCGATGGCACAACTTTGACTGTAAATACAACACCGCTGGCGGATCCGGTTAACGGAACATTTGTTATAGCGTCTGACGGAACATTTACGTATACGCCTAACCTGAATTATATTGGCAACGATATGGTGATTATAAGTTTGTGCGATGCCGGCATTCCTTTGCCTTCAGCTTGTACCATCGATACCCTTTTCATTGTTGTGCTTCCGCCAAATCAGCCACCTGTTGTTGTACCTGAAAATATAGGATTATGCATGGATGGTTCTTTTATTGGAACCACAACCAATGGCGGTACTGTGTTTAATGGCGAAACTGATCCTGAAAATAACCTTCCATTGACTTTAAACAGCATACCGGCTCAGGACGCGGCTCATGGAACATTCTCAATTACTGATGCTGTAAGCGGAACATTTAATTATACGCCTAACACCGGGTATTCCGGATCTGATATTGTAGTTGTAAGCATCTGTGATTCGGGATTACCGGTAGCATGCAGTAATGATACAATTTATATTGAGGTTCTCCTGCAAATAGTTGCGGATGCAGGACTCAGCCAGAAACTTTGTAATGCTGATATTGCGACACTGGTAGGCAATTCTCCGGGAACCGCAACCGGCAGCTGGAATTTCGTTTCGGGTCCCAACACTCCAACGGTTACCCCATCGACCGGAAATGTAGCAATTGCGTCGGGTTTGGTTTCAAGCCTTACACCTTATGTTTTCAGGTATTCAATTGATAATGGCGGATGCGTGACAACAGATACCATGAGTGTCATAAACTACATTCCGGCTACACCGGCTTATGCAGGCATGGATCAGGAATTCTGCAATGCTACCGGCAATTTTACAGTAACATTAGAAGGCAACACACCTGTGAATGGCACAGGTTCATGGTCGCAGCTTGCAGGTCCTACTGCTGCAACAATTCTGGACCCAACTAATCCGAATTCTAATGCCTCGGATCTTTCATTCGGGATTTACACTTTCCAATGGTTGATTACAAATGGATTATGCCAGGATAATGCTGATGCTGTTAACATTTCGGTTTCCCAATCGGTAATTGCAAATGCCGGGATTGACCTTTCAACGTGTGAATCAGCAGCTGTAACTTTATTAGGTTCCAATGTGATGAACAGTACTTCCATACTCTGGACTACCACAGGTAACGGCACTTTCGATGATCCTACCATCCTTACTCCCGTTTATACTCCGGGATCACTTGATCTGACAATGGGAACGGTTAAACTGGTGCTGACTGCATCGGCAAATAGTCCTTGTACGGATGCCAGCGACTTCGCTTTACTTACCATAAACAAGACTCCATTTGTAAATGCGGGACCTGATGAAGGAAGTATTTGCGTAGGAAACAGCAAAACAATAAGCCAGGCGAGTGCTTCCGATTACAGCACGCTGCAATGGAGCGTTTCGCCTTCATCAGCCGGAACACTTCTGAATCCTGAAACGTTGAATCCCATTTTCACCCCGGCAGCCGGATTCTCCGGAACTGTAACACTTACAATACAGGTTCAGGGATTGGGAACCTGCATTGATCTTGTAAGAACTGATGATATGACTTTTGATGTCAGCTCTTCGTTAGTTGCAGATGCAGGTGCTGATCAGATTATTCAGCCAGGTACATCGGCAAGCTTATCAGGATTGGTATCCGGGGGAACAGGTTTCTATGCCTGGAGCTGGCAGCCAGCGGGATTACTTGTAAACGGCCTGATTGAAAACCCTGTCACACTTGCGCTGAACGTGGACACAACCTTTATATTAACGGTTTTAGACATTACCACCGGATGTACTGACGAGGATTCAGTAAAGGTATTTATGAATAAAGAACCTATTCCAATCGTTGCTGTCGGCGATCATGACTCAACCCTGGTAAATTCATCGGTTACCCTAAATGTACTTGCCAATGACAAAAATCCGGATGGAGACCCATTGATCCTGAGTTTATGTGGAAATCCTTCACATGGAATTGTTATCCTGAATTCAGACAATACAATTACCTACACACCTTATTCTGATTACGAAGGAGAAGATGAGTTCTGCTACCAGATTTGCAGTACCATCACCCCAATGTATTGCTCTGATACAGTGGTACAAATTCATGTGAAACATCCAAGCCTCGACGATCTTCATCCTTACACCGGTATTTCACCAAATCAGGATGGAGTAAATGATGTTTGGAAAATCAGGGGGATTGAAAAATATCCGGATAACACGGTTATTATTTTTAACCGCTGGGGTGATAAGTTACGAGAATATGTAAACTATAACAATACAACTCATTCGTGGAACGGAAAAAATGAACAGAATAAAGATTTGCCTGACGGAACTTATTTCTATATCCTTGATGTAAAAGAAGTCGGAGTACTAAAAGGATGGATTTATATACGGGGAAAATAAAGAAAGATGAATTCAGAAAAATGGATTGCGGTAAAATATAAAGTTATCCTGAAAAGTGACTGAGAATTTATAATTGACAATACGTAGATTCAGGATTGGAGAAATACAACAAGTAGTGAGAAATTCATCCACCAAGGCTGGTTGGGCATCTGAACTGTAATTAATAGCATGTATATGAAATAGCCATGATTGTAAAAACTCGAACCAAAGATGATAGTATGACTAATCTGGCGTATTCCATCTGACCCGTAAAAAATAAATAATTACAGATGAAAAAGTTAATCCTCATATTCGTATTGTTTACAAGCCTTGCCGGCTTTGCGCAACAGGACGTACTCTTCAGCCAGTATATGTTCAATAAGCTTTTAGTTAATCCAGGGTATGCCGGAAGCCGGGAAGTGTTCAGCGCTGACGCGGTTTACCGCAACCAATGGACAGGCTTTGAAGGAGCGCCAAAAACAATTGCGTTGAGCATGCACACACCATTGCGCTATGATCATATTGCCGTAGGTGGTTATATATACAGCGATAAGATTGGCCCTCAGGTTAACCAGGGAGCTCTTTTATCGTATGCGTACCGTGTTAATTTACCGAAAGGGAAATTATCTTTTGGACTACAGGCAGGTGTTAAATATAATGATATCAACTGGGATATGATTGATCTTGAAGATGCTGATCTTTCGTTTCAGGGTAATCCGAAAAGCAAGGTCACACCTGACGCTAACTTCGGAATTTATTATTACACAAACCGAATGTTTGCGGGAGTTTCGTCGACTCAGCTTTTACAAAACGAATATGGAATGGTAACGGTTGACGGGGAAAAAACCTATTCAAAACTGCTACGCCATTTTTATGGTATGGCCGGTGTTGCTGTTCCTATTTCCGACCAGGTTGTTTTCAGGCCATCGGTACTGGTAAAATATGTAAAAGATGCACCCTGGCAAATGGATTTGAATGCAAGTTTCCTGTTAAACGACTTGTTCTGGCTTGGTATGTCATACCGCACCGATGGGGATCTCGTATTTTTAACCGAATTCAATATTAGCAGGAAATATCGTCTTGGGTATTCCTATGATGTAAATGTAAAAGACAGGATTCATTACAATTCCGGTTCACACGAAATCAGGCTTGGTATTGATCTGGATCTGTTAAAAAACAGGATGTATACTCCAAGATATTTTTAGTTAATTTTTCTTCTAGCACTTAATGACCCGAGTATGAACAAGCGATTTTTAGTTTTATTCATAGCTGTTACCCTCGCAGGTACCGTGGCTCAGGCTCAGATATCCCAGGCTGATAAACTTTTCAATAGTTTCAGCTATTCTTCAGCTATACCCCTTTATCTGAAAATTGCTCAAAAACCCGGTGACCCTGATCGTAATCAAGCCATCTTCAAACTTGCCGACTGTTACCGCCTTTCGAACGACCAACTGAATGCTAAAGCCTGGTATTCAAGAGCTGTTGCTCTGCCTAACAGCAATAATATTAACTGGTTATATTATGGTGAAGCGTTGCAATGCGCACAGGATTATGAACGGGCAAAGGAAGCTTTCGAAAAATACGATTACCTGGCCCCTGATGATCCCCGGGGAAAGGCATATGCCGCCTTTTGCGCTGAAATTCCGGAATTAAGTGAAATCCCTCCCAGTTTTGAAATTAAAAACGTTTCCAGCTTAAACTCCGCCAGGTCCGATTTTGGCCCAGCATTTTACGGCGATGGAATTATTTTTGTTTCCGACAGACGTCAGAACTTTATGGACAACAGGAAGTACGAATGGACCAATTCCAATTTCCTCGATTTATATTTTTCCACACCTAAATATCTTGATGAGTTTTTCCAGGAGATGAATGAACCAAAATCATTCGGCGGAAAATTCAACCAGTCCTATCATGATGGACCTGCTTCCTTTGCCCGTCACGACAGCCTTCTTTATTTAACCAGGACCGAAAAAGGCAGCGAGAAAAAAGATGCCGATAAATTCAGAACTGACAGGCTTAAGATTTTTTATTCCCGTTTCAACGGGTCGTGGTCAAAAACGGAACCTTTCTTCTTAAATTCCGATAAATATTCAGTCGGACATCCTGTGCTGACCCCTGATGGCAATACCATTTATTTTGTATCGGATATGCCCGGCGGATTGGGTGGCACAGATTTATATTCCTGCCAATGGAATGCAGGGCAGTGGGATCAACCTTTAAACCTGGGGGATTCAGTGAATTCTTTAGGCGATGAAATGTTCCCGGCCATCAACGGGAACCAACTTTATTTTGCATCTAACGGGCTTGGAGGTTTTGGTGGTCTTGACATTTTCACGTCAACACTTTCGGACGGAGAATGGTCAAAGGCTGAAAACATGGGGCTCCCGATCAACTCTTCTTTCGATGATTTTGCCCTGGTTCTCGATGCCCGTGGCCGAAAAGGTTTCTTTAGCTCTAACCGTCCCGGTGGTTTGGGAAGTGACGATATTTATGCATGTAAACTGATTGAAAACAAGAAATCAACTAAAAAACCCTGCGATGATGTAGTTCAGGCTGCACTTACGCAGCTATTGCTCTTCAAACAGAAACAGGATGATTCACTTTCAGTAGTGATATCTGGGGTTGTGAGAGACAAACAAACAAAGAAACCCCTGGCCGGCACAACCGTTTTCCTGCTGAACACGCAAACAGGTAAAGCTAAAGTTCTGAAGACAGATGCAAACGGTCAGTTCAAAATGCTTGGAAGTAAAGGTGTTTTATACGTCGCAAAAGGCATGGAAAACAATTACTTGTCCGATTGTTTTAATTTCAGATTTGCAACAACCGATACCGCGCACCAGGCAAGCACACCAAGAGATATTCTTTTGGATCGCCTCGAAGTAAACAAGGTAATAAGTATTGGAAGTATGGACTATTCCATTGAAAATATTTACTACGATTTCAATAAGTGGTTCATTCGTCCTGAAGCCGGCAGAGAACTCGATAAACTTGTGCAGGTGATGAAAGAAAATCCTGTAACAGTTGAACTCGGTTCGCATACCGATAGCCGCGGAAGTAAAGAATACAATGTCGATCTGTCGCAGAAACGCGCTGAATCAGCTGTCCGCTATATCGTGCTACAGGGCATTGAGCCGTCCCGTATCACTGCAAAAGGATATGGTGAATCGCAACTCATTAACCATTGTATGGATGGAATTCCATGTTCACCCCGCGAACACCAGGCGAACAGGCGTACAGAAATAAAAGTTACCGGTTTTTCAAAAGCTGAGGCAAATTCAGATTATGATATGAGCAAATTTGCCAACGATGAAGAAATTCCCGCATATCTGCTTGACCAGGATTTCTTTAAGGATTGTCTGCAGGACAGGCGTTTTACCCGAACCAAAACAACGACTGAAGTAAATAATGCAACAAAACCTGTTGATTATAAGGTTCAATCTCCTGATAAATCCAATACAAAACCGGGAAAAGAAGCAAAACCGGTAGTTGCAGAAAACAAAGTAAAGAAAACAGAACCGGCGGTTACTAAAAAGGAAGCTAAACCTGTGCAGTCAAAAGAACAAGTTACAACCAATGCCAGTGCTGTTAATTACAGGGTTCAGATCTTTGCCCTTACCAGGGAAAAGTCACTGGTTGATCCTGAATTTGAGGGCCTTGTTGATGTTCAGATGTATATTGAAGACGGAATGTATAAATATACTTCAGGCGTTTTCGATACTCACGAAGAAGCTTTGCAATACCGCGCCGAGATGGTACGGATCGGATTCAACGATGCCTTTGTTGTAACGTTTGCCAATGGAAAACGAATTTATGTAAGCCCGTCATACTAACCAATTATCTCAATTCGCTTTAATAGCCGGGGTGTGATCTCAAAACGCACTCCGGTTTTTAATTAGTCGGGGCGCG
>CAIRMR010000121.1 GCA_903879715.1 uncultured Bacteroidales bacterium | reverse complement strand
CACTTTCAGCATCCCAACTCAACAGCGCTGGGACGTGGTGCAAGAGATCATTGTAATTTTAAAAGCTAAGAAGAAGATGCTTGCCGAACACCTTACACCTGCTGTTTATCCGCTGTATATTGCTCCGGTTGAAAAGCGCATAACAGGTTTTTTAATCCAATAAAAATAAATATATCCACAAACCCTATGTCATACAAACGAAAAATAACTCTGTTAACTATCAATGGCTCTGGCGGGGATACCTATACCCCGGTTTTTTGGGTCCCGGATGGTTCATCTAAAATAACTGTGCAATTCACTTATGCCAGCCTGGTTTATGATACACTCCTCTACATGGAGCAAAGTGCGGATGGCAAATACTTTGATCCGGTACTCGATATTTCATCCGTACCACTTACCCTGGTGCTGGATAGGCTATACCCTTCCGCAACTATCAATATTGTAAATCTTTTAACGCTGGCTATCAGGTTCAAAGTTGATTTTGATGTTGCTGAAACCGGCTCTGTTACTTCGGCCACTTATATAACAGGTTAATATAATGAATATAACCGGCAAACACGTTGGCTCCAATCTTGAAGCTTCACTCGGTATAAATCTGGTGAAGAGAAACTTTATTATCCCTTTGGTTTCTACCGGCACGGGTGCAGCAGTTTCAACTTTGAAATTGACAGTATCCACAAATACATCCATGTCAATAACAGGTAATGGGTATTTTTACGATGATGCAGCAGCAACAGTTAACCAAAACCAAACCCGTTCTATTGCTGCCGGAGCCGAACGCACGTTTTATATTAAAGTAACTTCAGGGAGTAGTAATCTTACGATGGTTGATGGTAATCTTTATTTAACCTCCGTTAACTTGTGGAACTCTGGAGTAAACGGACCAAGTATCTACCAGCTTAATGTCAAAAATTTACCCAGGGTATTAACCAATTTTTACCTGGGATATACTTCCCTGGCTGCCGGCATCAACAATACTATAACCGGCACCATTGCAAATATACCTCCAGGAATAATTACCTTTTGTGTGTATGGAGCAAACACTATTTCTGGAAATATTTCGGATTTAAGTCCAAACCTGTTGAGTTTTACATTAAGCGGGTATAATACAATAACAGGCGATATTGCAAATCTTAAAGCTGGTGTTTCTACTTTTAGTGTTTCCGGCTTGTCTTCCTATTATGGTAGTATTAGTTCATTGCCATCGTCACTTGTAAGCTTTATGACAGGCATATCACTTTCGGGTGTTCTCACTGGCAATCTAAATAGTTTGCCTGCGGGTCTCATGTCGTTCTGGGCAAGAGGCGCAACAAATTCAATAACCGGGAGTCTGAATAGTTTACCTGCAAATGTTACCAGTTTCTGGGTTGAAGGTTCCAATACTATTGATACATATATTGCAGGTAGGAACTGGCCATCCAATATGACCTGTTTTATTTTAAAATCCACCACAGTTGGTACAGGCCTCAACAGTACTGAAGTTGACAATTTAATAATTGATCTTGATTCCGGTAATACATGGGCTGCCAGTACATCGCTAACCATTACAGGGGTTTATCATGCTGCCCGAACTGCAGCCAGCAATACGGCTGTTATTAGTTTACAAAGCAAAGGTGTAACTGTTACAACTAATTAATTTTCGCACCCATGCTCGAATATCTCTCCATCATCATCAGCTTTATCACCGGCGGAGGTATCTCAACCCTTATCTCCCTGCGCTACATCCGCAAAGTCGGCAAGATCGATTATACCGAAAAAGCCATCACCTTCATCGAGAAACAATACGATGATGTCCTGGCAAAAAACAAGGAACTTCACGACCGCGTAACCGCCCTTGAAAAACTAATCCCTTTAGCCTGCTTCAAAATAGATTGTGAAAAACGCCAAAAACACGATCTCACTCAGCCCTAAACCTTCATTACGGCCCCGTCATTGCGAGGAGGAACGACGAAGCAACCTCAACATTAAACCACTATTTCTTATGTCTCAAAAAATCAAATACCTCGTTATCCACTGCACCGCAACCTGTGAGCTCAGTGAAGTAACTTCAGATCAGATCCGCCACTGGCACCTTGATCCTCCTCCCGCAGGTAGAGGGTGGAAGCAGGTCGGTTACACCCACCTCATCCATCTTAATGGTTCCATCGAACAGCTGGTACCCAACAACGACGACAATATTGTCGATCCCTGGGAAATCACTAATGGAGTTGCAGGGATCAACTCTGTGTGTATTCATATTGTCTATGCCGGTGGCCTGGCAGCTGATGGCAAGAAAGCCAAGGACACCCGCACCAAGGCCCAGGTTCTTGCTATGCGCAGCTTCGTCCTCCAGTTCATTCTCAAACATCCGGAAGTAAAAGTAGCCGGTCATTATCAGTTTGCACCAAAAGCTTGTCCTTCGTTCGATGTGCCTTTCTGGTGCAGGTTAATTGGCATTAAATCACAAAACATATACATAAAATGAAAACGCTTCTCTTTCTGCTGTTGTCTGTACTCTTCTTCACTTCCTGTATCACGCAGAACAGGATGGACCGTAAATGCCGGAAAGCAAAACTCAAATACGATATTGCAACCACCAAATGGGGCTGCCCGAAAACTCAGGACAGCACAATTACCACTTCACAAGTTATTATTAAAGACACCACCATTTATGTTCCGGTACCTGGCCAGTCAGTTCATGACAGTATTCAGGTAATCATCACCAAAGGCCTGATGAACAGTCCTGTCTCCTTACTTGAAACAACTTATTCCCGCAGCAAAGCCTGGGTTGAAAATGGAACACTTAAACACACTCTTGATCAAAGACCTTCCAATATTCCTGTAATTCTTCCCGGAGCCATCCATACCACCACATCAAACACAGTTCAAGCCATCAAAGTACCTTATTATATTGATCATCCAATTTCAAAGCCTCTCCATTGGTGGCAAAAGCTTTTTATTTGGACTGGTGTAATTACATGGTGGATAGGAGTGGGTTACGTTGCCTTTAGAATGACAAAATTCTCAAGACGATAAAATATAGCAATACGTGTCGATGTAGAGCTATTATATAAAAAATCTTGCAATAATTTTCAGAACAAAATTATGTGCCATAAAAATTCTGGTCGTCAGCACAATACATCTAATAATTTTGTATATTTAAGCTCTTATAATTAAAGGTCAAGCGATTCAGCAATTCTTAAAATGCGAAGCCATGAATAAGATACTAACTATTCTGTTCATTTTATTGATTAGCGATTGCATAGCAGCAACAGGCAATGCCAGTGATGGACCAATAATGGCAATTGCGGTTATTGCACTAATACTGCTAATCGTTGGAACCGGATATTTTATCGATTTAATGAAGAATAAACTCAAAGAATTCAGGAAAAAGCGACTGATTAAAAGGAATAATTATGATCAGGGTGGAGAATTTTTAAACTCATTCAATAAGACTATCCCTGAATTTGATAGTATATAAACTTATTGAAAACATTTGTAAAAAAGAAAGGCTGCCTGTCTAGAGCAGCCTTTTTGAATTTTTAGTTTGCCAGCACCTTGTCATACATCCCAACAATTTTCTGCATATCCTTTTTAATAAGATCATCCACAACTCGTGCATATTTCTTGGTCATACTTATGCTCGAATGGCCCAGCATCTTCGATACTACTTCCATGGATACCTGGTTAGCTAAAGTGACAGTTGTTGCAAATGTATGACGGGCAGTATGTGTACTCAGGTGTTTATCTATTCCCAAAATATCTGCAATCTCCTGAAGGTAAGCATTCATCTTTTGGTTCGATAGCACCGGCAGTAATTTCCCTTTACTGATGCAACTTGGATTGCTTTCGTACTTTTCCAGAATCCGGATTGCAGGTTCCAGCAGAGGTACATGGCACCAGTTTTTAGTTTTCTGTCGCCTTTTCTTAATCCATTTCGACCCCTCATTATCCACAATATCTTCATTGCTCAGGCTTGCCACATCCACAAAGGCAAGTCCTGTAAAGCAGCAAAATAAATAACAATCCTTAACCTGCTCCATCCGCTCGATGCTAAACTTTTTTTTCATTAGTTTATCCAGTTCTTTTGCATCCAGATAAGCCAGGTCTACATCATCCAGGTGAAATTTAATATTCACGAATGGATCCTTTTTGAGCCAGCCATTTGCCAATGCGATCCTGATAATCTTCTTGAAATTTTTAAGGTATTTGGTGGCGGTGTTGTGAGCGCATTTACGCGTGGTTTTAAAGTAGAACTCAAGGTTATTGATAAACATTGGGGTTACCTCACTAATCAGAACATCATTCTTCCGATATTTGACTTTAATGAAATCCGATACGTGCTTGTAACAAACTTCATAACGTTCTACAGTTCCAGGGGCGAAGTCGATATTCATCAATTTCCTGCACTTCTCATTATGATCCTTGAAAATACCAAGAATTGTCATTGATCCGGCATCAAGTCCGAAATATGCGTTTTTCAGCGTGTGAGCCGTTAGTTCATAACCTTGCTCTTCCAACTCTCTTTTCTTCAACATCAGGTTAGATTTGATTAGCCCCAGGTATGAATTAATTTCTTTAGCCTCCTTTGAGGTGCCATCGACCCGACCCGCTTCCTGCATCCATGATTCAGGGTCAACTAACCTCCCTGTCGTAAATTCAGTTTTTTGATTGTTAAGCGTGATGCGGGCGCTAATTGTAGCTTTTCCGTCTTTGTTTAGTTTTGTTCTGTTAATAAAGTACAGAACTGAGTAAGTTGCTCTTGCCATTTTTCCAACGATTTAAAACGATTTGATGTGAACAAATGTATTTTTTTCGAGCAACAATAACCGACGCAAGTTTTTCATTTTCAGTGCATAAGAACCTAAATCGTTGGAAAAATTACCTGCCATTCTTTCCAACGATCTTCCAACTCAAATCCTGCTTTTTTCTGCTTTTTTCTGCATTTTCCCAAAACAAAAAACCACTGAAAAGTATTGATTTTCAGTGGTTTGCTCTTTTTTGCATTACGTATTGGCGGAGAGACAGGGATTCGAACCCTGGGTACCCGCAAGGGTACAACGGTTTTCGAGACCGCCCCGATCGACCACTCTGGCATCTCTCCATTGGTGATTGAGGGGTGCAAAGGTAGAAATTTGCAGTGGATTACCAAATCAAATTGGAAATTATATCTTTTATCCTTTTACTGAATCAGGATATGGTTCATATGTCTTGTATTTTAGAAAAAAATACAAACTGATTAGCGCAAATACTCCATAGATCAGGCCAGCCGAAATAATAGCCGTTTGTAAGTTATATTGATCTGTTATCCAGCCCCATATTGGACCTGTTACTGCAAATATCAGCCTGATCAGGAAATTTCTGACTGATAATACTGTGGCCCTTACATCAGAAGTAGTGATCAGATTTATATAATTGCGTAGGGTAGGAGTGGCCAGTCCACGGGCGAGATAGAACACCAGAAGGATGATAAGTCCTGTATAGCCTGGCATAAATGTCAGTATCAGGTAGGAACTGAATATTGCCAGAGTAAATAGAATTACAGTTTTCGCTGCGCCAAATTTAATCTCAAATCGCCATGCATAAACAGCTGCAATGCCAACGCTTAGGTTTAAAACTGCCCAAAGAACACCGTACATCGAAACCGGTATTTTTATCTGTGCAAAATACGGTTGTGCAAACCAGGCCATTGAAAGCGTTGCCGCGCCTGTTATGGCTGAGAAAAATGTATTCCATTTAAGCTTAACATTTTTATGCAACACACTATACATTATTGATCTGATTTCGCTTAAGCCAGGCTTCAATCTTATTGTTTTTACAGGTGGCTCTACCAACATAATAGCTGCAGGAACAGCAATTAATGCCACACAGGTTTGTACAAAAAATGGAGTCCGTAATGATGAAACAGCCAGCAGTCCTCCGATTATTCCGGCAAATGCTTCTCCGAAATTTCCAATTGATGTAACCCTTCCTTCCAGTTGTGTGTATTTGTCGCTCTGTTTGCCTGCAGCTAAGGTATCATATAACATGGCAGAATCAGCTCCGGAAACGAGGCTCTGACTAACTCCCAGAATAACTTCAGCTACAACAAATTGCCAGAATCCAAAAGACAGGCTATATGCCATGTATCCGGAAAATCCCAGGATAGCACCAATAAGAATACTGGTTTTACGTCCTGCCCGGTCCGCAAAGTAGCCTGTTGGAATTTCAAGCGTCATTAAAGTTAATGAGTAAATGCTCTGAAGAAGGAAGATATCCTTCATGGTCAACTTGTTCGACATGTAAAAAAGTACAATCACAGGCATGATCAGATTCATCCACTTGGCAATTTTAACCAGGTAAAGTGCTGTAAGATTTCGTTTTACTGAGAATGTCATTTTGTTTCAGAACCAGACGCAAAAGTACTTAAAGGAAGCAAAACAAAAATTGATATTAAGGCCAAAGAATAAGAATACTTATTGCTTCCTGTTTATTTTTTAAAATCTATTCCGATCTGCTTTGTGTTATTGCTTTTTTTTATATTTTTGCAGTCCCAAAAGGAGAGGTGGCAGAGTGGTCGATCGCGGCGGTCTTGAAAACCGTTGATCTGCAAGGATCCGGGGGTTCGAATCCCCCCTTCTCCGCTGATATAGTCAGAAATACAATGAAAACCACCGAAAACACTGCTGTTTTGGTGGTTTTTTGATTTTTTAGCTGGTAATCAAAAGCAATAAAATGAAAAGTATGTAGTGGAGATTATAGTGGACTAAGAAAAAAGAAATAGTTAGTCCACCTAAAATAGGGTATCTCATTCATTTGCTTTGCATTACGTTTGACAGTCTTGCTCGATAAGTCTAAATTACTAACTCTTTAAAGAAGTAGGTTATGACACGAGCAACATTCAAATTGGCGTTTTATGTAAAACGTACAAAAGCACTGAAAGACGGGACAATCCCGGTTTATGCACGAATTATTATTAACAGGCAAAGCTCTGAGTTCGGGCTTCAACGTAATGTAAATCCCGACGGATGGGACAGTACGAAAGGAAGAGCCATCCCAAATTCAAAGCAAAACAAAGAACTGAACAATTACCTGGAGACAATAAAGGGTAATATTTTCATTAAAAAACGGGAACTTGAAGAACAGGGTAAAATCCTTTCCGCTGATATGCTTAAAAAAGCATACCAGGGCCAAGATGAATCAAACCTGAAACTGCTTGAAATCTTCAAAGATCATAATGAAAAGTGCAAGCTTCTTGAGAATATTGATTTCGCACCAGGAACCGTGGAAAGATATGAAACCTGTTACAAACATGTTTCAAATTTCCTAAAGGAAAAGTACCGGAAGAATGAAATCTCGATTAATGATGTAACGCCAATGTTTATAAATGACTTTGAGATGTACCTTAAAACAACGCGCAAATGTGCTAATAACACCGCCATAAAATACATTAAAAACTTCAAGAAGATAATCAGGATTGCACTGGCAAACGGGTGGCTCAAAAAGGATCCATTCGTGAATATTAAATTTCACCTGGATGATGTTGACATGGCTTACCTGGACGCAAAAGAACTGGATAAACTGATGAAAAAACAGTTTAACATTGAGCGGATGGAGCAGGTGAAGGATGTTTACTTATTTTGCTGCTTTACAGGATTGGCTTTTGCGGATGTGGCAAGCCTGAGCAATGAAGATATTGTGGATAATGAGGGATCGAAATGGATTAAGAAAAGAAGGCAGAAAACCAAGAACTGGTGCAATGTGCCTTTGCTGGAACCAGCAATCCGGATTCTGGAAAAGTACGAATGCAACCCAAGATGCATCAGTAAAGGGAAATTGCTGCCAGTATTATCGAACCAGAAGATGAACGCTTACTTGCAGGAGATTGCAGATATTTTGGGAATAGATAAACACCTGAGTACACATACAGCCAGGCACACTTTTGCCACCACAGTGACACTTGGCAATCAAGTTTCGATGGAGGTAGTATCGAAGATGCTGGGGCATTCGAGCGTGAATATGACCAAGAAATATGCGCGTGTAGTCGATGACCTGATTAAAAAGGATATGCAGAAAATTGTAGGGAAGTATGACAAAGTGATGGCGAACTAAAAAAACTAAGGCTGCTCTAATCAGGCAGCCTTTACTTTTAAAAAATTATCATTATCAATAAGTTGATATGCCATCTAATTCATGAATTGCATTATTGAACGAGTTTAAAAACTCACCATCCTGCTCAATATTATTCTTTTCAATCAGTCTCTTTGTTCTGTATTCTTTGAGTTTGCACTTCATCAAATCAATAAAATATCCGGTTCCAATTATTAGCAGTAATAGCCCTATAACCGCAATTGACATTAGTGGTCCATCACTGGCATTGCCCGTTGCTGCTTTGCAATCGCTAATCAAAAAAATGAATAGAACTGTTGTGATCTTGTTCATAGCCTCAATTTTAAAATTACTGAATGCCTTGACTTTCATTAAAACACCATAAATATACAACATTTTTAGCTGTATTTTACTAGCAAACAGAAAATACCATAGATCTAAATCGAATGAGATTGCTATATTTTATCGTCGCGAGTATTTTGTAATTCTAAAGGCAACGTACCCCAATCCTACACACCAGGCTATTACACCTGACCATATGAATAGCTTTTGCCACCAGCTTAGTGGTTTTTTGATGGGGCGGTCAAAGTAATAAGGGACTTTGATTGTTTGTTTTGTGCTTGATGTGGAGTTATGGATGGCTCCAGGAATAATAACAGGAAAGGTAGAAGGTTTCTGATCAAGTGTATGTTTGAGTGTTCCGTTTTGGACCCAGGCTTTGCTGCGGGAATAAGTAGTTTCAAGAATACTTACAGGTGTGCTCATCAAGCCCTTGGTGATGATAACAGGAATGCTGTCGTGAACGGTTTCAGCAGGGACCGGGATAAAAATGGTAGTATCCCTGATGGTAATTATGGAATTGGTAACTGTGCTATCCTTAATTGAAGGACAATTCCATTTGAGGCATGCTTCTGCATACTTTAAATTTGCTTTACGGCATTTACGATCGAGCCTGCTTTGCATGGAACAGGAAGTGAAAAGAAGCAGTACAAGAAAAACAAGGATTGAAGATTTCATTTGTCTAAAGCATTGTCGAGTTTTGAGAGAATTACGGAGTGATCTTCGCGGTTTTCCTTACGGATGATTTCGAGGTGAGAGGAAAGCTCGGAAATATTGATTTCATTCTGCTTTACCTTTACTTCCAGGGCAGCGATGCGGACATTGAGGGAAGTATAGGCGGTGATGAGACCGCCGAGAATAGCTAAAATACCGATGATTTCAGCGAAGGAAAGGCCTATTGAAGTGATCATGTACATTGGAGTATTAACGCGTAATTATTAAGTGCCGGATTTATCATAGTCCTTGGTAAAAAGGAAACCGGTTCCGGTAGCGATGCAAAGGGCAGGCTGGGTCCAGTCTTTAGTTACCAGGTAAACATAAATACCGACAGCAATTAAGGCTATGCCTACGAGTGTTGTTTTCCAGTTTTTCATGGTGTTAAGAGTTTGTTTTCGTTTTCAATCATTTTACGAAGACGGATTTTAGTCTGGCCCATCATGGTTTTAATGGTGCCTTCGGTGGTATTTAGCTTTTTGGCTATTTCCTTGTATTCAAGGCCTATTAAGGCAAGCTTGTAGGCTTCACGACGTTTGGGAGTGAGCTTTTCGATGAAGCGAAAAACATCACCGTGATTCTGGAAATAAGTTTCAATTTCATCGGTTATCAGATCCGTTTCGATGTAGCTTTCGACATAAACAAGTTTACTTGCTTTCTTCCTGCTGATATTCTTGGCAATACCTATTAACCAGGTAAGCATGGAAACATCAGGGTAAAGGGTGGAATGATGTTTTAAGGCAGCGTATAAAGTTTCTTGTACAAGGTCTTTGGTATCATCGGCAGATTTGCAAAGATGGACACGGCAGAAGCGGAAAAGAGGCTGATAGCACTCTTTAAGTTTTTGATCAAAGGTTATTTCCCTGGGAGATTCGCGGAGAAGGAATTTTGCATCAATGTATTTTTTAGAGATTTTTAATTCCAGAATGCGATTGCAAACAGAAGCGATTTCGCGAAGTCTTTTAACCTGAGGTGTCCGTTTACCACGAATCCAATTATGAACGGTTGCTAAGCAAACATTGAAAAGCTCAGCGAAGGACCTGGTAGTATGTCCTTCCTCACGCATTAATTTTTCTATGGATTCAGCAATAGTCATGGAGTAATACAAGTAATTGGGTATGGAATTATGGTGTAAAAACAATGAGGGGTGGTAGCTTAATTTTAGCAGTTGATTTGCGAAGTGTAACTTTTAAAGAGCTTTTCGCAACGTTCAGCTGTGTATCCGTGGCAGTTATTAGCAGGTTCCATGTTCGCTTGTAGGTAAACGTTGCATACGCATTGGTATCCACCTGGACTTTACCGGAGCAGGGAGTGATCTGAAAATATTTGCCGGTATTTCCGGAGGAAATGGTAAAGAAACATTCATCGCCTTCTTTATCCTGGCAGTACAAAGTATAGATGGTGGTGAATTTTCCGGACTGCCACTGGGGGAAGGCGGAAAGGGGGAAAAAGAGGACTATGAGGACGGTGAGTTTCATAAAGGGTAAAGGTTAAAAGGTAAAGGGTAAGGAATGCTACCAATTTATAAAAGGCAAAAGTTTACGGATAAGCTGATCCGTCATTGAAGTGGTACCGACATAATACCATTTAAGGTTATTAATGAGGTTAATTGAGATGTTGTATTCACATGCGGTTAAAACAACGACAAGGCTAAAAATGAGCCAATCTCTGCATACTAACCAAACAATAAGCCAGATGAATACACGCACAGCCAGGGCTAATTTGTGCCATACTTTTGACCAGCGTTTAATTGCTGCCTGACGAAGTTCTTCAAGTTGCGGATCTGCATAAGGAACCGGAGTACCATGTGTGTTATGCCAGCGGATAAAAACACCGTGCATTGCCGCAAGAAGAATCAAAGCAATGACTGAAAATGCGATTATATCTATTTTCATGATTCTGAATTTATCCTGTTACAGTCCATCCTTTGGCGGTTGCGATAGTGCGGGTGCAGCCTGCGGCACCGGTGCAACCTGTTATGTTTATAGTTTTACCCGCTGCGGAAGGCAAATCGGTAAACAGCTGGTTTAAGGCTGCAATGCCCAGGCTTGTATAAGAAACATTAACCTGGGGAGAAGTACCGCCAAATGTTGAAGAAGCATTGGTCAACCGCAAGGAATTTAAGCGCATTTGATTGGTGGTGGTGCCAGCCATAGAAAATTTACTGAGGCGGCAACCAACAGAAACCGTTTCCAGTAAATTGCTGCCATCAAATGAAGTCCCATCCTGCTGATTTGTATTTGAAGCTCCAACTGAACCGAAATTAGTCACAGCAATAAGGCTTGTACAATTTACAAAGGCAGAGGTAATATTTGGGACATTGTTTGAAGCTGCAGGGAATGAAAATGAAGGCAGGGAGAAACAATTTTTAAACATGGAAGTCATGTTGGGTGCACCACCTAAAGTAGTACAGGGAGTGACGTAGCTTAGGTTATAGCAATTTTCAAAAGCAGAAGTAAAATCTCCGATTGAGTTCCAGTTTGCGGGAATATTGGCTTTAATTAAGTTATAACAATAGGTAAACATATTGCCGGCAGCAGTTATAAAGCCCCAGCTTGAAGGCAAAGTAATTTCCTTTAAACTGGTACACAAAAAGAACATTTGTGTCGCTACGGAAATACTCCCCCAGCTTGCAGGAAGTGTAACTGACACCAGGTTGTTGCAATTAGAAAACATTGCCTGCGTACTTGATATAGATCCCCAGGTGGCAGGAAGTGTAATTTCACGAAGATTAGAGCAGGTTGAAAACATACCTGAAATTTGAAAGATATTTCCCCAGGAGTCAGGAAGATTAACAGACCGAAGATTGTAACAAGCGTTAAACATGCTTAGTGTAGAGGTTACATTACGCCATGATGTGGGTAGGGTAATAGATTCCAAAGCAGGCATTGAGGAAAAGATATTCGCAATGTTGGTCATATTGACACCCCATTGCTCAGGCAATTGAATTTTTAATAAACGGGTGCATTGAAAAAATAATGAAGAAACAGAAGTTGCGGCACCCCAATCGGTAAGGCCTTTTTCATAAATAAGCCTGGCACACTGGTTAAACATGAAAGAGATATTCGTTACATTGCCAAATGATGCCGGAAGTATAATTGAAGTAAGGAAAGTACAATTATCAAACATGTATGAAGTTGACGTAACTGATCCCCAAGAAGATGGCAGTTTAATATCTTTCAGGGAAGTACAGAAGCTAAACATATAGGAAGCATCGGTAACAGAGCCCCAGGTAAAGTTGCTGATTGACTCCAATTTGTTGCAGTTTTTAAAAGCATTTGAAGTGGTTGAACAACTGGCAAATGAAGGGGGCATAATGATTTCCTGAAGCAAACATTTGCATTCAGGAACAGCAGTTGAAAGGCAAAAAGCAGAACTGAAATCAGTAAGGTTAGCCGTACCAAAGACGGCCCATAGAATAGGGCTTATCTGATTACCCGTTGTGAGGTTATGATTCTGGATTTTAAACCTGGTAATATTACCGGTAGCATTGTAAATACGAATGGCGTTTGTGCGATAGCCCAGGGAGCAAACAGTACCTGTGCCAAGCGGATAGGTATGTTGACAGGTGGTACCGGAAGCCCGGGCAGTCTGGATAGTACCATCGCCCCAATCGATGGAATATGTGCCCGAAGAAGCAATAACATTACTAAAGGCTACCGTGAATCCGTCGCGGGAAAGTAAATTTATTTCGTTGTTGGCAACGGAAGAAATATCGATCCAATCGGAAGGATGGACATAAGGGGTAAAAGGGGCACTCAATGAAGGCAATTGAGGTGAAATATACTGATTTATCATAGGGCAACTCCTTTCAGTGTAATCAAGCCAATCTGAGTTGGGGTGATCGTTAATTTATCATACTGAGCCAGGTTAGTATTGAGTGCAATACTGAGAGTTGCATCTGTCCCTTCGCTGACTTGCTGAGTAAATTTCATAGCAACCGGGCAGTTATAGACAAAAGGGTTGAGATCGGTAAAATCGATGTTGACTGTAACAGAGGAATCTGTTGAAACATCGGATTCGCGCAGTGCGCAGAGAATTTTGTCGAATTTTATATTCATCGCTTAAATGTATGTTAAGGTTGCGCGATCGGTCCAGGCACCCTCAGACCAGGTTTTTGAGATAACGGGTGTCGATATATCGATTTTACAAATGATGTACTGAAAGCCAGATTTGTAGCCTTCATAGATTACGGTCGCACTGGTAGTGTCAACTACGGAAGGTTTGGTATTACCTATTACTGATTCAAATCCTGTTAGTTTCATGAGTTATTGATTTTATACTTATTTGATTAAAAAGCCTGTGATACGTTTTGCTGAAGGAGCAACATAAAGCGGGTAAAGAGAAGACGAAAGGTGATTGGCAAGAAGGTTATTTTTTGCTTTGGCAATTACAGTGATCTCCTGAATGACATCCCAGCGTTGTTGCGTCGGGATGCTGAAAGTGCCGGTTTCGGCCAGGTACTGGTTATAGAGCAACAGCTTTACGCAGAATGCAAGGTAAGGTTTGATGTATTCATCAATAAGTGTGGTGTAAAGTTCCGGATTTACAGAAAGATCATCGTAAACCGGCTGAGTAATGGCAGGCACAATGTATTTGGCTTCTGCAGTCACGATAAACTCTACCAATATTGAAACCGGATCAACGGGAGTGATAAAGGCGAGGGTATTTACTTCGGTGGGGGTTATAAGGTTCAAGGGTTCAAGGGTTCAGAGGTTCAAAGGTTGTTCAAAGTTGTTCAAGGGTTCAATGTTGTTCAAGACTACGATGTCGGGTTAGGTTCGGGGGGTGTGGTGCTAAAAGTATTTTTGAGTTGCATAATGAGCATTTTTTGAATGGGATCGGCAGGATCATACTCAAGACCGGCATCACGGCGGGCTTCCCATACGAATTTCAAGGGATTTATACGCTGGATGGGAGGTTCATTGATAAATGAGAGCTCGCCGGTGGGTAGTTTGAAGTATTTGAGGATCTGGTCGAAGTGGCGAAGGAAAAAGGATTGCAGGGGACTGATTATGGTATTGAGCGCAATTTCGTATTCGTTGATGATACGGTTGGCATCAAAGCCGGTCTTTTCGCCAGAATATGGAGTTAGCGAACGGAACCAGTTATGGATGGTAACAATGGACAATTCAGATTGGGTATGCAGGTCGATCCAGTTTCCTTCCTCGTTCTTTTTGAACTCGATGAATTTTGCCTGCTGCGAGGTTTGACCGGGGGATAAATCAGCCAGATACTGGATGATAATATCACCGGACTTTTCCCCATCCACACCTTTGAATTTATTAAATTCCGCTTCGAGGACCGCTGCTTCATCATCGTCATTAATTCCGGGAATGATGAGCAAACCCGGTGCAGTGAAACCGTTTTCGAGCCTGTTCTGGTTCCAGAGGTTTGTAAGTCCGGAAATGATAATGGATCGAATTCCCGGGAAGTATGAGCATATTCCGTAATAATAGAACTCAGGTTCATAGTCTTTGATATGATAGACCGAATGAAGAAGACCATCCGGACCTTTGCGGAAATCCGGGAATAAAGGAAGTGAAGTAAGATTTTCATCATTCTTTCCTTTGAACTCGGCCCAGGATGGGTGGATCAGGACATCATTCTGAACAGATGACAACCTGCATTTGCTCGCATCGATGTGATACAGGTACGTAAAGGATTTTGACGGATTGGTGATGATCTCGATATAGGCATTGCCGATGTTGAGGTAATCATGGACAGCATAACGAAACACTGTATCGAGGGTTTCATAGGTATTGTTAGGTGAATCAATAAGTTGACGGAGAAGTTTATTCTGAGTAGCCAGGCCTCTGCCTATTATATAAGCACATTTTGAATTGAGGATGGCACGGTGAACAGGCACTTCCCTGGCAAGCTGATTGAGTTGGGTGGGCAGCAGGTTGTCTTCTCCGAAAGGGATAAAAACCTCATAGTTCGTTTTCAGGTTGATGAAATCGGAACGTTTGAGGTTTAAGAGGGGGAGGTAATTGTAGGTGGAGAAGGCTTTCAAGGGATTGCGGTTTTGGGGAGGAGGTTGCTTCGGGCGGAGCCCTCGCAATGCTGTGCTGCTATGTAAAACTGTTGAGGTTGCTTCACCCGATAAAAGCATGGAGCTTTTATCGGGATTCGCAATGACTGTGCTTACAAGTGGGCTTAATCAACGAAGCCTGCGAGTACGACGAGTTCTTTGTGGAGGTAAGCGGTTTGGGCTTTGTACTGAACACGATAGCGGCGCATCTGTGCTTCCTGGTTGTACCAGGTTTCGATCATTTCGGAATCGCCGGTGCCATCGGTTGCGAAAAGCAGGTTTTTGGAGGTGGTAAGCAGAGCACGGTGAGGCTTGATGCCGTTCTGAGCGATGCTGATCCATTTATCCCAATCCGGACGAACAATGATCGGGAAGCCTTCATAGGTAGGCACTTTGAGGCCGTTTTTTAAAACAGCATCACCCATAACGGTCTGACGGTCCTTGATGGTGTGGACCAGGTTACGCCACATGGAGGAAGTGATCATGAAGGTGAGATCGTATTCATGCATTTCGGGAGTAACAGCATCAAGCATATCTTCAAGTGTACTATCGGTTTCATTATCTGCCAGCGAACCGGCTTTAACAGCAGCAACAACTCCAGTGACAGCGACTGTTCCCGTGCCGGTAACGGCAGAGGTTGCCGTAAAACTCTGCCCTTTTACCCGGCTGACAATTTTTATAGCAGCTGCAGAAGGATTGGTGACAATCACCCCATTGAGGCCACAACGAGCTTCGACAACGGTTTTATGGGCAGCAATCCAATCGTTGCAAGTTACAGTTGCAGAAGTCCTGTATGCCTGCGCATAAGCTGTTCCATTAATTGTTATGGTCAGGACAGTATCTGTTCCGGCAGTATAGGTATGAACAGCTTCCTGTTTTACCTGGGAGGTGGCAGAAGCAATCGAAACATGCTGTCCTGCAGGAATTACGCCTGAGAGCAAATCATTCTGAAGCCAGGTCATGAAACCTGTGTATCCCGTATAATTTGAGTCAAGTACTCCGGTTGGTATTCCACTCAAAAATCCTTCAGCAACAGGATTTGCGAAAAACATCTGGCGGATCAGGTCGTCCTGCCCGGCCTGGGCAATAAGCGGGAGCATAACCTTGTTCCAGATATCGGGAGATTTCATCTGCTCGACATCATCTTCCTTATATCCGGAAGCAAGAAGCTGCTGAACGATCGATCCCCAGAATGAGCGGGCATTCTGCTCGAACTCCATTGCCATCGGCTTAACGGTGATGTCAGTGTATGTCAAATTAAAACCTCCTGCCGGAGTGAAACCGGGAGTGTCTTTGGGTTTGGTGAGCATCGAAGGGCGACTAATCCGGTTCAGGGTTTCGGTCCCTTTGATATCGGTGCGAACGGTGATCAGTCCGCGGATGTCTTCGGACATGAACATAGGCTGGATGAAGTATTCGTCAACGGCCTGGCGTTTGAAAGCGGGGGAAGTGGATTGGGAAAAAATGTTGGACATGGGGAAAAAGTTATGAGTTATAAGTTATGAGTTATGAGTGGTCATTCAGTTGTTATTCAATTGTTTTGGAAGTTGCTGACAACTTACGTTTCATATCCTTTGGCATTGCAGCAAGGATCTGTTTGCCGGTTTCGTCTTTTTCCTGGTTTGTGGAAAGGCTTAGGGCGGGATCAGTGACATTGAGAGGGATGGAAGGACGGGCGGAGAGTTGCTGGCGAAGGGTTTCTAGTTCCTGGTTTCTGGTTTCTAATTCCTGGTTTCTGGTTTCTAGTTCCTGGTTTCTGGTTTCAAGTTCAGTTTGGAGAGACTGGTGTTCAGCAGTCAATGTTTCCAACGCAATACTTTGGAGCCGCTCAGTGTCCGTTGCGGTTTGAAGTTTGTCATTAAAAGAGGAAAAGAAAGCTGTAAGAGATTCAGCTTTCTGGAGTGATGTGAATCCTTCTGTTTCGGTAAAGGACTCGGGATAAGAGGATGAAACGGCATCGAAGAGGGTGTTCAGGGTGGTTGCTTCTGCACCTCGGTCAGTGTCCGAATCGGAATTAGATTCTTCAGAAGAGAAAGCAGCCAGAAAGGCGGCGAAGTTTTGTTTTATTTTATCTGAAAGGTTCATTTTGGAGTTGGTTATATAGTTAGAAAGAAATTCAACCATGGAATCAGGTTTTGAAAAGATCAGGTCCATGATTTCAGGATTCTCATCCAGAAATTGGGTAGCTACACCGGCAAATGTGTTTTCAGAAAACAAACCATCCGTTGCAGCAGGTTCATCGACTATATCCGTTGCCCTGAGTTCTTTGAGGCGGAAGTATTCCTTATCCACATTTTTACCGTCCATCTCCTCAGTAAGGAATACAGATTCAGCAATCTCAAAGACAATGGAAGCGCCGAACATGTCGGGATTCTTCTCGGCCATGTCGAGAATGTACGAGAATAAATCACCGTTTGGAGTGCTCTTTGAAGTCTCATCCAGGTGGAGGTCAGCCTTTACTTTATCTCCTGAATAGGAATAATTTTTAAAGCGGCCGAGGTAAGTACCAAGGGCAGTAGCACACATATTCGGATGTCCGAACCTGGCTTTGATACCTGCAGTTTTAGAGGTTGCATTATCAACCAGCTGAAGCAGAAAAGTGCGGTCGATGAATCCACCATGGCCTTTGGCTGGTCCTAACATAGCAATAGTCACGCCCCGGATAATGCCGTTTCCCCGGTCGATGGAAGCGACGGGAGCGGAAAAGATAGGAGGCGTAGAGAGGAATCTTTGCATTATTTAACGACTTTAGCAAGGTCAGGAGTTGACTTAGAGGAAGTGGCGGTTGTTTTCAGAGTTGCCAGGGATTTTCCTTTTCCTCCTTTTGATGGTTTTTGAATTTTCTTAGCCATTTTGAGATAGATTTTAGATTTAAAACAAAATTACATTTACTTAAAGTATTACTTTAGTAAAAGTTGGCAATAATATTGTATTACAGTATAATATATCTGATTATTACGTAATTTTGATCTATAAAATACAGGTAAGATCATGGATACGAGCAAGGATTTGATATTAGCTGAGATTCAGCAACTTGCCGGAGTTGATGTGAAACAATTATTTGACATTGGGCTGATTTCTACGGATCATGCCAGGAAATGGATCATAAGACGAAAATACTACCAGTTAGCAAAAACCGGGAGGACTTATGCGGATATCAAGAATGAGCTGAGCGATGAATATGAAGTGAGTGTGAGCACGATTGAGAAACTAGTTTATCGAAAATGACCTCACCCCTAAATCCCCTCTCCGGAAAAAAGAGTGGGGACTTGAGGACGAGAGATTTGAGGAAATGGGAATTTGAAAATGAATTAAATTCCGTTAAATACGGAAAAATATGGTGAATATGAGTAATCAAGCAACACAATTCAGGCAAGGTAATGCCGGGCGACCTAAAGGCGTGAGAAATAAAATTAGCCGGGAACGTCAGGAAAAAATTGATGAGATACTTTCAATTGCTGATGATATGGTTGAGGAGGCTCTCAGGAAACTAAAGCCTAAGGAGTTACTCGATATCTGGGTCGGGCTTACGGAATATGTATGCCCGAAACTTCAGCGGGTCACCCTGGATACTGAACCGGAAGATAACAAGATCACAAAGATCATCTTTGAGATTGTGCCGCCGGGATTACCTGGGGAAGGTATTGAAACCAAGTAAGCATAAGATGGAAAGAAAGGTCAAGGCATCAGTAGTGTCATTTCCTGAAATTGGTTGACTAAAAATCAATCAACTCAGCGAAAAATATGACACAGAAAACAAACCCTGACTGTCGAAAAAAAGCCTACGAGAAAGTAAGCTTCGACCTCAAATTATCTGTCATTGACCAAATCAAT
>CAIRMR010000120.1 GCA_903879715.1 uncultured Bacteroidales bacterium | reverse complement strand
TTTTATTAATTAATATAATTATTAATTATTTACTCCTTTTTCTGCCTTTGAGTGCAATCCATTTTGAAACAAACCAAGGGAATTAGCTTCTCCAATGCTGTCACCCTTTCATGAAGCTCTTTGTTTTTAGTCAGAACATCATCGTATTGCTTTTCTATAAATGCAATAGCTTTTTCAGTGTAGTCGATCTTGCCTACTTTACGAATGTAGCGGAGGGTAATAAGCGTTGAGATGCCTCCACCTGTGATGAAACTTGCCAGTATTGCGAGATATTCAAGCATGGGTGCGAAAATTAATTAGTTGTAACAGTTACACCTTTGCTTTGTAAACTAATAACAGCCGCATTGCTGGCTGCAGTTCGGGCAGCATGATAAACTCCTGTAATGGTTAATGAAGTACTGGCGGCCCATGTATTACCAGAATCAAGATCAATTATTAAATTGTCAACTTCAGTACTGGTGAGACCTGTACCAACTGTGGTGGATTTTAAAATGAAATAAGTCATATTAGAAGGCCAGTTCCTGCCAGCAATATAGGTATCAATAGTATTGGAGCCTTCCACCCAGAAACTTGTGATATTGGCTGGCAAACTATTTATACTGCCTGTTATTGAATTGTTTGCACCTCTAGCCCAGAATGATGTAAGGCCAGCCGGTAAACTGTTTAAATTACCAGTGAGAACACCCGAAAGTGATATGCCTGTCATAAAGCTTACAAGTGATGATGGCAATGAACTAATACTACCATAATAGGAAGACAAGCCGGAAACACTAAAAGTAGAAACACCAGTTTTAAGATTTGCAATATCACCTGTTATTGTGTTATACCCGCTTAATGTAAAACTCAACAGGTTTGGACTTAAATCCGAAATATTTCCAGAAATAGTGTTTGCTCCATACACACAAAAAGTAATTATTCCAGGAGGTATATTTGCAATAGTGCCGGTAATTGTATTGTTGATGCCGGCAGCCAGGGATGTATATCCCAGATAAAAATTGGTTAATACCCTGGGTAAATTTTTAACATTAAGCTGGTAGATACTTGGCCCATTTGTACCGGAATTCCACAAATTAACTGATGTTAAATAAAGATTCCCATCAACCATTGTAAGATTACTACTACCTAAAGTTACTTTAATATAAAACGTACGTTCAGCTCCCGCAGCAATAGAACGGGTTTGGTTTTGGTTAAGAGTACCTGCTGCATCATCGTAAAAATATCCATTCCCGGTAATGGACATGGATGTATTTGCTGATACGGTCAATTTTAAAGTTGATACAGCCACACCAGTACCCGTTGAAACCAACGGAATGATAAAGTCTCTTACAACTAAATTCAACCCGTGGGAGGCTTCAAGATTGGAACCAACATGTTTTCCGCTAATATTCATTATTTTATTCCGTTAAATATGCTACAGCAGAAATGGAGCCAGTTTCGGCTGCATTAAAATCGACTTTAAACCTGATGGCCATGGACAACAGATTAACAATATTGATGGTTGCTGACGGATTAAGTTTGTTGAGCACCAGAGTAAGCGGAACAGATGAGATGTCGAGAACAGGATCAAAGTTTTTGCCATCAGCACTTTGCTCAAGGTAGAGGGTTGTATCATAAGCCAGGCTGGCATACGTGAATTGCACAGTTATTTTAGATGATCCATCTGGAACCAAAAAAACCGGGGTATAGGTATCCCCACCAGAGCCGTTGATAGTTAATTGAATTATTTTTCGTTCGTATGCCATAGGGTTTGTGGATTTATGTATACTTATGTGATTAAAAAACCTGTAATGCGCTTTTCAACCGGAGCAATATACAGCGGATAAACAGCAGGTGTAAGGTGTTCGGCAAGCATCTTCTTCTTAGCTTTTAAAATTACAATGATCTCTTGCACCACGTCCCAGCGCTGTTGAGTTGGGATGCTGAAAGTG
>CAIRMR010000119.1 GCA_903879715.1 uncultured Bacteroidales bacterium | reverse complement strand
TGTGGGGGGAGGAGGATTCGAACCTCCGAAGGCTTAGCCAACAGATTTACAGTCTGCCCCATTTGACCGCTCTGGTACCCCCCCAGATTTTTAAATATTGCAATGAACGTTGAGCCGATGGAGGGACTCGAACCTCCGACCAGCTGATTACAAATCAGCTGCTCTACCAACTGAGCTACATCGGCTTTTTATATGCCGCTGTAAATGTGCTTCAAAAGCGGGCTTTTTGCGTTTATATAACTCAAACAATCCTTATTATCAACACTTTACAACCTGCTTTATATAAACAAAAGCAGTCCTTTTTGAAAAGGACTGCAAATGTACGCACTTAATTTGATTTACCAAACAAGTGGTGAAAATATTTTCATTTATTTTTATTCGCCTCTTTGCTTCTCTTTATGTTTGGATAATTGCTTACGAAGTGCATCAACAGCTATATCAGTAGCTTCTTCAAATGATTTGCTCTGTTTTTTAGCAAAAAGATCATTTCCCGGAACCAATAAACGGATTTCAGCAATCTTATTATCATGGTCTTCACCATTATTTACCCTGAGCGTTACTTCACTTCCGATAATTCCGTCGTACAAATCCGAAAGCTTTTCTACCTTTTCGGTAATGAATGAGTCCAACTTCTTATCGGTTTTAAAATGCACTGAATTGATGTTAACTTTCATGAGTCCTCCTTTTTAATTACGCCCTTGGATGGGCTTGTTTGTAGATAGTTTTTAGTTTCTCAATTGTGTTGTGCGTATATACCTGGGTTGCTGCCAGGCTTGAATGACCTAATATTTCCTTTATTGCATTCAAATCGGCACCATCATCAAGCATGTGTGTTGCAAAAGTATGCCGTAATACATGCGGGCTGAGTTTGTTGTTCGATGCTATTAAAGAAAGGTATTTATGAACTATGTTATATACAAGTCTCGGATATACAGGTAATCCTTTTAAAGTAACAAAGAGTGAATGGATATTGTTTCTTAATTCAATGCTATTTTCTGTTAAAAATTTATCTCTCATTTCAAGATACTCTTTCAACATATTAATAACATTTTCACCAAAAGGTACTATTCGTTCTTTGTTTCTTTTTCCTAAAACTTTAAGTGTTCCTTTTTGAAGGTCAAGATCGGATAATTGTATTTGAACCAATTCCGATTTACGGATACCTGTTGCGTAAAATAATGTTATTATCATTTTATCCCGGCAACCTTCGTAATCCCGAGTAAATTCAACCTTTTTAAGTAAATCATCAAGATTGTCGCGGGTAAGAAACACCGGCAATTGTTTGGAAGTACGCGGAGCTACAACTTTGAGCATAGGACTGTTTTTAATCAGATCCTGCTTTTGGCAGTAGCGATAGAACGATTTAAGAGTAGAAAGCTTTCGATTGATAGATCGTGGAGAAATTTTGCGATCGATCAGGTTAATGAGCCATGACCTGATCAGATTATGATCAGCCTGGAGAAGATCGGTGACAGAATATTGCAAGGAAAGGAATTTGGTAAAATCATCCAGATCGGTATGATATGCCAGAATGGTATGCGCGGAATACCGCCTTTCAAATCTCAGGTAATCTATGTATTTATCCTTCAGCATCCTTCAAAATAAAACAGGAAATAACCTTTGCCCCTCATTTATTGCACTTAACTAACGTTAAAAGTACAACAATAGTATGAGAAATGCAAGTATTACTTCCTGTCTGCCGGAAATAATTCCGGGTTGACTACAATTCCTGCTGCTGCTGAAGCTGTTGGATATAAATTGCGTGGCGAACTTCTTCGCGACGTACGATTGACGGCTTTGTAAACTTCTGACGATTACGCAGTTCTTTAACAACACCGGTTTTTTCGAATTTACGTTTCAATTTCTTCAGCGAGCGGTCAATGCTTTCGCCTTCTTTTACAGGAACAATGATCATAATGAATAAACTTCCTTTCGGTTAAGTGATTAATTTAATGATTTTAAGGGGTGCAAAATTACAAATTATTATTGGAATAACAGTAAAAGAACAAAAATATTTATCTGCAAATCAACAAACTTATTTCTAAATGCCACAGATTACACTGATTACACAGATAAAAAAATCATTTATACTGGAATAAAAAGTTATATAAATTACTGTAAATTAAGCAATACTGTAATTTATTTCAGGTTAGGGATTTGTTTTAAAGTCAGATATTCCAATGTATTGTATCCGGTTTCACTCTATATTTCTTTTCTGTAAACCCTGAAACGTTTATGAGCGGGGATTTTGAGCCGCTCTATTTCAGCACGCATTTTATAATTATTTTCAAGAATAAGGTGGGCTTCAATATCCTTAAAATCAGCTTTACGGGCTGATTCAATAAGACTTATACCCATAACAACCTCGAGGCCGGTTCCCTGGTAATCACGGCGGACCGCACCCAGCATAAGATCCAGCTGATTCGTCTTCTTTGAGGCAAGCAAAATCTGAAAAATACCAATAGGAAACAGGTATCCCCGTGATTTCTGAATTCCTTTCGTTAGGTTAGGAATAGCAATAATAAATGCGATAACCTCACCCGCTTTTATGATAATTTTCACAAAGCGGGGATCTATAATGGGTAAGTAGCGGGAAGCAAATTCATGCATTTCGGTATCCGACATTGGAACAAAACCATATAAATCATCATACGTGCGATTCACAAGTTGGAGAACAGGGACTATATAGGGTTTGAGTTGCCTGCGCGAAGTAAACTCTATTAACTCAGTATTATTACTGTAGTTCGAACGCTGCTGGATACGATAATATAATTCAGGTAGTACAAGATTTACCGGAAACTTATACGTCATGCAATCAATTTCCTTACTAAAACCTTCATTTTCTACCAGCTTTACAATATAGGGAGGATTGCAGGCTGAATCGATCAATGGGGAATATTCAAATCCTTCAATGAGCAAGCCCTGGATATCCTTGTCTGAAAATCCGTAAGGACCAACCATAAGTGTAATGCCTTTTTGTTTAGCCCAATCCTGCATAAAAACAAACATTGCATGAGCAACTTCCTGGCTAGCTATTGAATCAAAATAGCCAAACCTCGCCGTGTTTTCTTTTCGCAATGCATTATACTGATTATGGATAATTCCCATTATCCGTCCGACAGCTTTCCCATCAACATAAGCAATAACCATTATTGTATCACAGGAATCGAACTGGTGATTTTTTTTCGGATTAAAAAAATTCCAGTCGTCAGCATAAATAGTAGGCATCCAGTTGGGCTCATCTCCATGAAGTTTTGCCGGCAAATGAATAAAGGTGCGAAGCAGTTTATTAGAGGTTACCTCAACTATTTTAATATTCATAATCTTAATTTTGTTGTAAAAGCGGAACGCAATATTAATGATTTTTTAAAAGGCATTGTGATGGTTTAAATATATCACAAAATATTTGAAACGGATAAAACTACAACTAATTGTTTATCTGATATTTAAAACATTTTTATAATCAAATAAAAACAACTTTCCAAAGTTTTGGTTTTAAAGTATACTTTTGTCACTTAAACATACACTGATATTTATATGAACATACAATACATAGGTGAACACTTAATGGTCGGAAATTTAGGTCGGATATTTATCTGGCTAAGCTTCTTATCATTAATACTGTCGGTACTTCTCTTTGTTTTTTCACTAAAAAAGACAGAGAAGAAAGCACTCTATTCTAAACTGGCCGGAAACCTTTACTGGTTTCATTTCATAACCTTACTTGGTGCAATCGGGGCCTTATACTACCTTATTGGTAATCATTGTTTCGAATTCTCTTATGTATGGCAGTATTCGTCGAGAGAGATGCCGGTGAAATTCATGATATCCTGTTTCTGGGCAGGGCAGGAAGGCTCCTACCTGGTTTGGGCATTCTGGCAGGGACTTATAGGTTTAATATTGCTGCGGACGGCTAAAGATTGGAAAGCCTGGGTGATGCCTGTATTTGCAACAGGGCAATTTTTTCTTCTTTCCATGGTTTTGGGATTAAACCTTGGGAGTTTCAGTATTGGCGGCAGCCCTTTCAATTTACTCAGAGAAATGCCATCCAATGCAGGTGAAGAACTTTTTAAACAAGCAAATTATCTTTCTTTTCTAACTGACGGGAATGGTTTAAATCCTTTACTTGAAAACATATGGATGATCATTCACCCGCCTTCACTTTTCCTGGGCTATGCAGTTACGTTGGTTCCTTTTAGTTTTGCAATTGCGTCGTTGTGGAGGAAAGAATACCAATCGTGGTTAAAACCTGCAATTCCCTGGACACTTGCTGCTATTCTTGCGTTAGGTAATGGAATCATACTTGGTGGCCGCTGGGCGTATGAATCGCTTACATTTGGTGGTTTCTGGGCTTGGGATCCGGTTGAAAACGCTTCGCTGGTGCCCTGGCTTTTACTGATTGCGACGCTTCACAGCATGATAATTGCGCGAAAAAGGTTTAACACTTACAATACAACTTATTTTTTTACTTTTCTTGGTTGGTTTTTCGTCATGTATGCTACTTATCTTACACGTAGCGGTGTGCTTGGCGAAACATCAGTACACTCATTTGGCGAAAATGCACTCTCGGCACAAATGATCGTATTCACTGCACTTTTCCTGCTGCTTCCATTGGTATTATTATTTTTACGGAAGAAGGAATTCCCTAAAAAAGACAATGATGATGTGATGACCCGTGAATTCTGGATGCTGATAGGGGCAATTGTTGTTTTAATTTCTGCTTTCCAGGTAACGGCTACTACTTCCATTCCTGTTTTCAATAAACTGTTTGGAACAGGAATAGCACCTCCCATTGATAATGTTCATTTTTACAATACATGGCAAATGCCATTCGCAATTGTTATTGCGTTAGGTATTGCAATCAGTCAGTATTTGTGGTACGGCCCAAATGATACAAAACAATTTTTCCGGAAATTATCAATTGCTTCCGGGATATCTTTAATACTAACTGTATTAATTGCATTGGGCGATCATGTAACAGGAGCAAGCCTCCTGGTGCTTCTTTTCAGCATTGTTTTAGCCATGGTGGTATCAATTGATTTTATAATCCATTATATAAAGAAAACTACAAATGTTGGTGGCGCTTTTACGCATGTTGGCTTCACACTGTTTCTGTTAGGAGTAGTGCTTGCGTTCAGCAATTCGCAGGTAATTTCAAGAAATACATCAGGAATGAATGCAGGAAATGAAACCGAAAACCAGGATAACCTCATTTTAGTGAGAGGAGTAGGGAAACCAATGGGGAAATATCTGGTTACTTATACCAATTCTAAAACTAAAGGCAGAGAAACCTTTTACCAGGTTGATTTTGTTAAAATGAAGGATGCAGGAACCGGTAAAATAGATTTCAGCTTACACCCTTCATTAAATGTAAATACACGAATGGGGAATGTGTACAATCCGGATACGAAACACTTTCTTGATAAGGATATTTATACTTTCCTGAGCTTCGCTCAACAGAATTCAGGCGAGGCTGATGCTGAAGGATACAGCAAAAGCGGTGAAGAACCTATGAACCTGCATGACACGTTAAGAGCTGAGCGGAATTTCATAATCCTGGAAGATGTTAAAACTACCATGGTGAATGAAGATGTAAACAATGCCAGTATTGTTGCCAGGTTAAAAATTATGAGCATGTCTAACGGATCGATGGAAACTGAGATCAAATACGAAATTGTTAATGGTGAATTGAAACAGACCGACGGAATACTTGAGCCGATGAACCTGAAATTGCGCTTCGAAGGTATAGCACCGGATTCAAAAGCTATTCATGTTGGAATTTATGAAAGGCAGCAGGACTATATTGTGATGAAAGCCATTGTATTTCCATTCATTGGTGTTTTATGGCTTGGGATTGTGGTCATGTTCAGCGGGCTGACTTATTCGATTATGCGTCGTACCATGGGTAAAAACAAAGACAAAGAAATTAAAAATTAACTGAGTAATTTATATCACACAATACTGCATCAATGCAAAAAAGCATTACTAAAATTGCATTAGCCGGATCAGGGAATATTGCCTGGCATCTGGCTAATGCATTAAAGTTGCAGGGGTATCAGATTACCAGAATCTGGAGCCGGAATTTTTCAAATGCACGGGCGTTGGCCGAAAGTTATGATTCCAAGGCTTGTAATTACATTTCTGATCTTAGGGAAAATGCTGATTTAATTATTCTAGCTGTAGCAGATAAAGCAATTAAAGAAGTAGCCAGCGCAATCGGAGAATTTGATGGAATTGTGGTACATACTGCCGGTTCTGTTTCAATAAATGCATTAAAAGATTCCTTTCAAAATTACGGCGTATTTTATCCTTTGCAAACTTTCTCCAAAGGCACACCGGTTAATATACGCGAAGTTCCGTTCTTTCTTGAGTCATCATCCGACGATGTCAATCAAGCTCTTAAACAACTAGCATTGTCCCTTTCCGCAAAAGTATACGAAGCTGACAGCCACCAGAGAATGTTATTGCATGTGGCAGCTGTATTTGCAGGAAACTATTCGAACTTTATGTACACCATAAGTCATGAAGTGCTTAACGGTTCCGGTTTACCGCAGGATGTTCTTCATCCTTTGATTCTGGAAACTGCAAGGAAGGCCACCTCAGGCGATCCAATGAAAATGCAGACCGGGCCTGCACGCCGAAATGACACCACTACTATCGAAAAGCATTTGGAAATACTTGCATCCCTGCCCGAATATGCTGAACTTTACCGGCTCTTAGCCAACCTGATCAGTAATAAGTACAAATAGTCAAAACAAATCGTCGTATGTCGAATTACAAAGAGAAACTTTTAAAGGTTAATACATTTATTTTCGATTACGACGGAGTTCTTTCGGATGGACAGGTTATTTTAACCAGCGACGGAGACGCTTTGCGTACAGCCAATGTTAAAGATGGGTATGCAATGCAACTTGCTATAAAAAAGAACTATAGAATTGCAATAATTTCAGGAGGCTATTCCGAATCGATGAAACGACGTTTTGAGACTCTTAAGGTAGAAGATGTTTTCCTAGGTGTCGATAAAAAAATTGATGTTTACAATCAATATCTAAAAGATCATAACCTGGAAAAAGAAAATATTCTGTATATGGGTGATGACATTCCTGATTATGAAATTATGCTTGCGGCCGGAGTTCCCACATGCCCTTCGGATGCTGTGGAAGAAATCAAACGGATTGCAACCTATATTTCGCACCAGTCGGGAGGCCATGGATGCGTCAGGGATATTATTGAACAGGTTCTGAAAGTCCAGGGAAAGTGGATGAATGACGATGCGTATCATTGGTAGAAAGGTGGTTCAAAATTGTTCAAAGGTTGTTTAAGGTTGTTTGAAGTTGTTCAAAGGTTGTTCAAAGGTTGTTCAAGATTGTTCAACGTTGTTCAAGATTGTTCAAGGTTGCAGAGACGCGATGCTTTGCGTCTTTATACACCATGTACCAATGAATTTGTGCATGTTTTATTCAGATTATATCTTCATTTTCCAACAATCCAAACCCCGAACAAATAATATTTTATCTCCTCAAAATCAGATCAATGCGTACAATCTATACCATGCTGAGGGTACCTAATCTGCTGATTATAGCTCTGACTTTTTTATTATTACGCTATTTTGTTTTCATTCCGGTCTATAGTGCTTTTTCAATCACTCCGGGAATGGGAAGTTTACAATACCTGCTGATGATTACCGCAACCATCCTCATTGCTGCAGCCGGATACATCAGCAATGACTATTTTGATGTTATTACTGATGAGGTAAACAAGCCGGATAAAAAATACATCGGATTACAGATTACGGCAGGTACGGCACTTTCAATTTCTATTTTTTTTAGCTTTTTTGCAATTGTTCTTAGTATATGGCTCTCAATACTGGCAGAAAGCTGGTTGCCTGCTATTTTACTTTTAACTGCTTTAGCCGTTGCCTGGTGGTACGCAATAAGTCTTAAAAAGACTTTATTGTGGGGGAATATAGCCGTTGCCGGTATGTCGGCAGGAACCATAGCTATGGCATGGATAATTGAAAATCAATGTTCGCATGTTTCGGATGTCCCATTCAGAATTATAACCAACATTATCACGGCAATCAGCATTTTTGCATTTCTGCTCAGCATGATGCGCGAAATTGTGAAGGATATTGAAGATATGGAAGGTGACAGCTTGATTAATTGCAGGTCGTTGCCGATTGTGAAAGGTATTCCTTTTACCAAGACAATATTGCTTGTTTTTACTGTGATTACCATACTCTTTCTGATAATTTCGCAAATATACCTTGTGCAAATTCCCAGATTAATAGCCGCTGCATGGCTTTTGATTTGTGTTGAAATTCCTTTGATTTATTTTATAAAGTCACTCGCTTCAGCAACTATAAGGGCAGACTATCATAAGTTAAGCACCTTGTTGAAATGGATCATGATTGGTGGGATAGGATCAATAATCGCCGGGCAGTTTTAGAAAAGTTTATTATTTAGGTTTTTTCTCAGCCAGGAGTTCAACGTATAAAACACTTCTAAGTACATTTAATACCACAAACTATACATAATGAAACAAGAAATACTCAGGCATTACAATTTATTACTTGGGTCAAAATCACCTCGCCGTCAGGAATTACTGAAAGCCCTGGGCCTTCATTATACACTGGTTGATATTGATGTGGAGGAAGTATATCCGGCACATTTGGCGGGAGCTGATATTGCCAGGTATCTTTGTGAACTTAAAGCTGATGCTTATGATCCTGCATTACTTCCCGAAGATTCAATCCTTGTTACAGCAGATACAATTGTGTGGCTCGATGGAAAATACATCGGGAAACCTTCGGAAAAAGAGGATGCAATCGAAATGCTGAAACAGCTTTCGGGAAAGCAGCACTCAGTCTTTTCGGGGATTTGCCTGAGATCAACAAAACATAAAGTTGTATTCCACACCCACACACTGGTAAGATTTCGAGAACTGGCCTTGGATGAAATCGAGTATTATGTAAATCACCATAAGCCTTATGATAAAGCCGGATCGTATGGCATACAGGATTGGATAGGGTATATCGGGATAACCGGAATTGAAGGCTGCTACTACAATGTAATGGGATTCCCGGTTGAAATGTTTTATGAACAACTGACGAAATTTATTGCGGACGAAATAAAGTAGGGCGCGGCATTTAGCCGGAGTATGACTCTAAGTCGCGCCTCAATTAACCACCTTTCTTTTATACTGATTATGCATTCGAAAGCCCAGGACCAAATCACTTACAAAGAACCGCCCAAAGAGATTTATGATCTGATCATGGCAAAACCTGTGCCATCTGCCAGTGTTGATGATGCCGGCAAGTGGATGCTTTTAATGGAACGCAACACATTCCCTACAGTTGCTGAATTGGCAGAACCTGAGTTGCGGATCGCAGGTTTGCGGATCAATCCGAATAATTTTGCCCAAAGCCGCATGATAACGCTGGCAGGAATGAGCCTCAAAGATTTAAATACGTTGAAGGAATACCCAATAAAAGACTTGCCGTCAAACCTTCGGGCGACAAGCATACAATGGAGTCCGTCGCAAAATAAAATTGCATTTGTTAATCTCTCTTATGATTCGGTAGAATTATATATTATTGACATAGAATCATTCACTGCATCCAAAATAAACCAGTTGCCTCTTAATATTGTAACCGGAGGCACATTTGCATGGATTAATGATAATAGCCTGATCTACAAAGCAACTGTTGAAAATGCAGTAAAACCGATTAAGCCGCTGGCTCCGACAGGTCCGGTAATACAGGAAAGCCTGGGTAAAAAAGCTGCCGCCCGCACTTACCAGGATCTGATTAAATCAGGGTACGATGAAGCTTTGTTTGAGTTTTATGCCAAATCACAATTGATTTTTACAAATTTAACAAAGGAAACAACAATTGGTGCGCCGGCCATTTACAGAAGTTATTCCGTGTCGCCGGATCAGAAATACCTTTTACTACAAACTATTGATAAACCTTTTTCGTACACAGTACCTGCCTACGAATTCCCACATACAGCTTTTGTCACTGATATTTCAGGCAAACTACTGAGAAAAATCGCTATAAATCCTTCTTTTGAAGGTGTTCCTATCGGTTTCGATGATTCGCCTGATTTCCCACGCAACTTTTCGTGGCGTAATGACGAACCGGCAACTGTTACCTATGTGAAAGCACTGGATGGCGGATTGGGGAAATCCAAATCGGAATGGCGCGATGCTTTAATGGCAATTAAAATCAGTGCTTCCGGCAATGAAACACCCGCCACAGAATTATTTAAAACAACCATGCGTTTCAAAGGAGTAAACTGGGGAAACAATAATATAGCAGTATTTTATGAAGAATCCTATGCCGACCGCAAATTCCAGATGAACCGGTATAATCCTTCAACAGGAAAGAGTGATTCACTTTTTGCGCGAAGCTCGGATGATGCATATTCGGATATTGGAAATCCTTTAACTCAGAAAAATGAGTTTGGACGCCAGGCTTTGATAGTACTTAAGGATAAAAAATTGATTCTAAACGCCGATGGTGCTTCTGATGAAGGCGATATGCCGCTGATACAGGCTTTTGATATTGCAAGCGGTAAAACGCGACTGATCTGGAGATGCAAAGCTCCGTATTATGAATATCTTGTAAAAATGGTTGATCCTGTGAAACTCACTTTCGTAACTGCCCGCGAAAGCCAGAAGGAAGTCACCAATTATTACCTGCATACAACCGATAAGAAAAATACTATTGAAAAAGCATTAACCGCTTTTCCCAATCCGTACGCTGAACTGGAAGGTGTGAGTCGTCAGAAAATCAATTATAAACGTGAGGATGGAATTAACCTGGCAGGTGATCTGTATTTACCTAAAGGTTATGATGCTGCCCGCGACGGAGCCCTCCCCGTATTAATCTGGGCCTACCCTATCGAATACAAATCGGCATCAGATGCATCTCAGGTCAGAGGATCGAAAAACACTTTTACACGCCCGTTTTATGGTTCACCGTCGTTATGGGTTACACGTGGTTATGCGATACTTGATAATGCCGAAATGCCTGTTGTAGGCGAAGGAGGCAAGGAACCGAATGATAATTTTATTCCCCAGCTCTATCTGAATGCTCACGCCGCCATACAAACCCTGGCTAAAATGGGTGTTGGCGACAGTACCCGCGTGGCTGTTGGTGGACATAGTTATGGCGCCTTTATGACTGTAAACCTACTTGCACATACAAATCTGTTTAAAGCCGGGATTGCCCGTAGTGGCGCATATAACCGCACCTTAACACCCTTTGGTTTCCAGGGTGAAGAACGCACCTATTGGGAAGCGCCCGAAGTGTATAATAATATGAGTCCTTTCAGCCATGCTGAAAAAATCAAAACCCCACTCCTGCTAATTCATGGTGACTCGGACAATAATACCGGCACTTTCCCTTTACAAAGTGAACGTTTATATAGCGCTATTAAAGGTCTTGGAGGAACTGTCCGCTATGTTTCACTGCCTTTCGAGAGCCATGGGTATGCCGCAAAGGAGAATATCCTGCATATGCTTTGGGAAACGGATCAGTGGCTGGAGAAGTATGTGAAAAGTAAGTTATAAGTTATAATATATAGGTTATAAGTGATAAGTGAAAAATCCCTGCGACTGAGAGGCGTCGGGGATTTTTGATATGAGTTGTCTATAAATGATGAAATCATCTCTTTAAAAACTCTGATTTGAAATACTCATAGTTTTGATAAAGCTGATGGAAATACTAAAATAATTTCATTTTTTGCGAAACAGAAAGACTAATTAATCACTATTTTTTGAGTATTAGTTCCCAAAGTATTACTAAACTTAGCCAGGTAAACACCCTTTTTCAATAAAGAAACATCTAATGTGTTTAATGAAGAATGAAGCAAGGACTCAAAAACTACTTTTCCACTTGTATCAAACAATTCTAATGTCAGATTTTTTGAGCTGGTTTTTATGTCAACCGTCAACTGCCCGTTTACAGCCGGATTAGGGAAAATCAAAATATGGCCAGGGCTAAAAGGTGTGTCGTTAACAGAAAGTGGAGAAGCAGTATTTGTAAAAACTTTGTACTGGTATGCCGAAAGTGAAATAGTAGTAGCTAAACTTACAGGTGCATTCGTAAATGCATCAAACCAGGAAGCACCTGCTATTCCATTCGGCAAAGTGAAAGTGTGGGTAGCATTTCGGAGATTTGATAAAACAAAAACCGTGTCAGTTTCCGAAACTTTAGTGAACGCGCAAACGTCGGCATTATCGAATGAGGTTAACGCACCACGCCTAATGGCAAAACTTTTATTCCTCAAGGCAATTATCTTTTTTATTTCCGGCGTAACCGTTAAATCTTTTGTCCAGTTGATGTAGGAAGAAGTAAAAGGAAAAGGCATAGCAACCGTGTTTCCAACTTCAACACCATTGTAAATAAAGGGAACACTTTTCATATAGGATATTACAACAAATGCTGCCAGTACGCCGTTTTTCCCACCCAGGAAATTGTAGGGTGAACCATCGCTTCCATAAACATCGTGGTTGGTGAGATATCGCACTACCTGGTTGTTTGGACCAGCACTGGTATATTCAGAGGAATTTAAATTATCAATGGTTGTTACCGCTGCATTGCTTTGATAAATCGATCTCAGGCCACCGTAAAAACTGAAACCGAAATTATAGTCGAAACCGGCCGTGTAATGTGTACTCCTGGAACCCTCGGCAAATAAAAGCAGTTTATGGGTTGTGATTCCTCTTAGGGATGTGATTGCCTGCTGCCAGAAACTAATCGGCGGGTTATCGGCATAATCGAACCGGAACCCGTCAATATTTGCAGTAAAAACCCAGTATCTCATGGCATTAATCATGGCAGTACACATTTCAGCATTTGAAAAATTTAATGCGGCTACATCGGCATAACTATTGAGTTGAATAATGTTCCCGCTGCCGTCCTGGAGGTACCAGTCTTTATGTTGTGTTATCCATGGATGGTCCCAGGAAGTCTGATTTGCCACCCAGTCGAGCATAACCGCCATTCCACGGCTGTGGGCGCCATCAACGAGCCGGCGCATATCATCCAGCGTTCCGAACTCGGCACCAACCGCGTTCAGATCCTTGATACAATATGGCGAATTAACCGCTTTAGAATCTTTTCCAACAGGATGAACAGGCATCAGGTAAATAACATTTACTCCGAGGGCTTTGATACTGTCCAAGCGGTTTATAAGGCCCTGAAAATTGCGTGTTGAGCTGAAGCAACGCATATTGACCTGGTAAATGGATGCGTCACGCGGGTCGGGTACGCCGGTAAACGGAGTGCCATACTGAGCTGGATCCTGAGAGTAAACCAGAGTACTAAAGAGTAAACAGCAAAAAAGAAAAATACGTGATAAATGCCTTGAAGACTTCATTGAAAGAATTTTGTTTGTGTAAAAAATGTGGTGACTGTGAATGCTGATATATTCAGGTTAAGTGATGTAAATTGACAGGAAAACATAGTGGCCTTCCGCGTGAACATTTCCGTTTTGCGGCAATCTCTGACTTCAGTTAGTTTGATTGCGTTAGGTTATTCCCTGGCAAAACTCATTGTTTTCATCAGCACATCAAAGGTATGGAATATTGCTACCATCTTGATCAGGCATGATAATAATAAATCAGGATAAGAATTTATACTTAAATCTGTTTGATATTTTCGGGAAGTTAATTCCAAACAAATCTACTGAGCTTTTTGGAAAGGAAATTTACATTACAAATAGGTTAATGAGATTACAATGATTTGATCTGATTTATTGAAGTCTAACTTTGCGTCATCATATTTTGGTGGGCCAAAATGTCCCTTTGCATTCTTTGAAACTCCCTTACCTTCTTTGGGCATTCCAATAAAATTGGTTTGTAGCTTTTTATCGTTATCCTCATCATGAAATTCATAAACGGCGTAGGTTCCTGTTGCGAGATTGGTTAAAGTGTATTCAACTGTATTACCGGCAGTTTTTACATATCCGGATAAAAGTGCCTTTTCCATATGGCTCGGGAAAGCGTCAGCTGAATTAAACAGGAAGAAACCTACCTGGCCTGTTTTGCTTCTGATATTATGAACCACCACGTTAAGGTTTCCTTTTTTGATTTGGGTTTGGCTTGAAAGTGAAAAGCTAGATATCAGAATAAATATAACAATTAAATATTTCAAGAAATTCGTTTTAATGCTGCGATGGAATTTTTCATATGGCATTTTGGGAAAGGGTTTAATTGTTATGTTTGGTTATTAATAACAATATTAAATGTCTAAAAACGATCAAAGAAGAAAATAAATGAAAAATAAGAACAGTTAAACAATCACATTGGCAAATGGTTCCAAAAAAAACAATAGAAAACAAAACGAATTATTCGTTTCTACTTCATCTTATTTTCTCACGGTGTGGCAAAAGCACAAACCGGAAAATCTGCAAGGCTCAAACTAGTATTGGCATATGGGAAATAATGACTAATTTTGCTCAACTCTTGCATGCCGAATTTGTTTATAATTGTAAAGTGTCAGCCTTAATTGTAATCGAAAAAACTACACATAAGGAATCCATTTGATTTCGATGAAATTTTGTATTTTTATACCGGATTTAAAGACAAAAATCATGAATGCCATTCAGTTGAAACAAGAATTAATTCATAGGATATCAAAAATTGAAGACATTGATTTTCTTAATGCCATTAAAACCATTTTGGACTACAAGAAAAAAGAGACCTTTATTGAATTAACTGCTGACCAGGAGCAAGAACTGCTTTTTGCAAGTAATGAAGGGAAAAAAGGAAATGTGATTACACAATCAGAAATGGATCAAAAAGTAGAAGAATGGCTACGCGAGAAGTAATTTGGACAAAAATTTCCGAAATTCAATTACACGAAATTCTTGAATTCTTCACCAAAAGAAACAAAAGCGGACAATACTCAAGAAAACTTTATAAGAAGTTTAAGACTGAACTTAAAACTGTCGCGAAAAATCCGGAGTCAGGTATAAAAACTAAACTGGGCCAGATCAGAGGACTGATTGTTGAAGACTATATTTTATTTTATGAAACGAACATGACAAAATCAACCAATTTTAACTCACAGTAGGATGATATTATTTTGTCATAGAGTTCCATGTGACCCGTTAAAAATAAATAATAACACATGAAATTCTTGAAGACAGAATATTAATTCTGAAAGTTTGGGACTGCAGACAAAATCCTGACAAACTTCATATTCCCAGATAAGCAACAGCTAATACCAATAAAGGAACAGGCAAACTACCTCATTATCAATAACTCGGGGTGTTTATTTACAGTGGCTGCTGAAAGATTAAAAAATAATGAGATTGAAATCAAAGATATCGCTACCTGGAACAAGATTAAAACACAAGCCGATGAATAACGAGAAGATTGTTGATTTACGTGAAAAGATTTTAAAAGGGATAGAGCTATCCTTTGAAAAATCAATAAAGACAAAGCAAAAAAGTCATGGCAAGTTTGTCTATGTAAAAGATGATAAAATAATCTTTATCAAGGCTAAAGAATTGGCCAAATAATTTTCACGTATTCCCCTGATGAAGGTAAGTTATGTGATTGATTCTCAAACTTACTTTTGACATAATTTGCATTAAGTTCCAAAACCACATCCCATCATCAGGTTGCGATTTAATGCCTAATTTTGCACCTCAATTCAACACAAATATGAACAAGTTTATCCGTTACTTTCTTCAGGGGCTTCTGCTTTTGTCGCCGGTAGCCATTACCATTTACGCCATTGTAGTTTCTTTTCAGTTTATCGACGGTTTACTTATACAGTATCTTACCGATCTGATTGGCTTTAAAATCCCCGGACTTGGGATTATTATAATTATAACTTTTATTACTCTGATCGGAGTCCTGGGAAGTTCAATCCTGATTAAGCCATTACTGAATTCAGTGGACAAATTTATCAGCCGGGCACCACTTGTGAAAATTATTTATACTTCGATCAAAGATTTTATGTCGGCGTTTGTTGGGAAAGAGAAGAAATTCACTGAACCTGTGCTGGTTAGAATGAGCAAAGATTCAGATTTGGAGAAAATAGGATTTGTTACACAGCACGATCTTTCGGCCCTGGGAATTGAATCAGGTAAAGTTGCTGTTTATATGCCTTTCTCCTATACTTTTTCAGGAAACCTGTATATTGTCCCTGTTGAGAACATAAAACCACTGAATACTAACTCAACTGAAGTAATGAAATTTGTAGTTTCAGCAGGCGTTACAACCGTAGCTGGCCACAAGAATATACACGAAACAGGCGTTGAACCTACGCCTTAATTTTATGGCATCTAATTAGCCCTCAATTTGAATGTTTTAGTGATTAAAAAATAACTGAATAGAAATTCAAAAAGGTTAAGGCTGAGGTTGAGGCTGAGGCTGAGGTTGAGGCTAAGCGGATAAAACCTTTACCTTTACCTTTACCTTTACCTTTATCTTTACCTCGATCTCAACCTAATTTACACTAAGGGCGAATATGAAAAAACCAATTATACTGATTACCAACGATGACGGCATTCACGCTCCCGGCATTCGTTTCCTGATTGAAACTATACGTCCTCTTGGAGATGTAGTTGTTGTAGCGCCCGACAAGCCACAGTCGGCCATGGGTCATGCTGTTACAATTCAGTCTCCTTTACGACTTCATAAGCTTGCCGAAACTGCCGGATACCGTGAATACAGTTGTAACGGAACTCCTGCTGATTGTATTAAACTGGGCGAAAAAGTAATACTGCGCGGCAAACCGGACCTGATTGTTTCAGGAATCAACCACGGGAGTAACGCTTCCATCAATATTTTGTATTCAGGCACGATGGCTGCAGTAATTGAAGGCGCAATGGAGAATGTTCCGTCCATCGGTTTTTCGCTGAATGATTATATGCATGATGCTGATTTCAGCCATTGCGGAAAAGTGATCTCGTCAGTTGCTTCAAGTGTGTTGAAAAATGGACTTCCTGATGGAATCTGTTTAAATGTTAACATCCCTGCTCAGAATGGAAGCCCTGTGAAAGGAATCAGGGTAACAAAACAAGCGAAAGCTTTCTGGGACGAGAATTTCGATGAACGCAAAGATCCGCATAAGCGCGACTACTATTGGCTGAAAGGAGAGTTTGTAACCCTTGATGAAGGCGAAGACAATGATCACTGGGCTCTTAACAACAATTATGTAAGCATAGTACCGGTGCAGATAGATCTTACCGCTCACCACATGATCGACACAATAAAAGGATGGAATCTGGAAGTTTAATTTACTAAATATGGAACTAAAAAAATGGTTAAACAGGGACAAATTATCGCTCGGCCTGTTGCTTGGAATACTAATACCCGTGCCGGTTGCCTTGATTTTTGCTGTACTGGTGAGATTGATCCAGGTTAATTTCTTAATCTTAGGAGAAATACGCCTGGTAAATATGTTACTTCTTGGCATAGCCGTTAACATAGTTTTGATGAGATACTACATATTGAAACTAAATTTTATAAGCACAGCTAAGGGGCTTATATTAGTTTCAGGAATACTGGTACTCATATTTTTCCTGTTCCTGAAGAACAGCAATGTTGCCCTCCCATTTTAATCTGTTACAACAATAGTCCATGAAGTACTACATCATTGCGGGCGAACCATCAGGCGATTTGCATGCGGCCAAACTTATGAATGGGATAAAGAAGCGTGATCCCCAGGCTGAATTCCGTTGTTGGGGTGGTGAACAAATGGAAGAAGCCGGAGGTACAATTGTAAAGCATTACCGTGAGCTGGCTTTTATGGGTTTCCTGGAAGTGATCCAGAATCTGAAGACTGTTCTCCATAATATCTCTTTCTGTAAAGACGACATTACCGACTGGAATCCCGATGCTGTAATACTGGTTGATTACCCGGGTTTCAATATGCGTATAGCCAAATTTGCCAAAGCAAAGGGATACAAAGTCTTTTATTATATTTCACCGCAAATATGGGCATGGAAAAAATACAGGGTTCATGAACTTCATCGCAATACAGACCTGGCATTTGTTGTCATGCCGTTTGAGAAGGATTTCCATGCAAAATACGGATACCATGTTGAGTTTACCGGTCATCCCATGCCGGATTCTATTGATCTGAACGCAAAAATTGATGAATCAGCCTTTCGGAAGAAGCATAATTTGGGGAATTTGCCAATTATTGCGCTTATCCCGGGCAGCCGTAAACAGGAATTGCATCGCATTCTTCCCTTTATGCTTAAAACGGCTGAACGATTCAGCGACTATCAGTTTGTAATAGCGGGAGTACCAACTCTTGGCGAAAAATTCTATTCAAAACTCATTAAAAATACACCAGTAAAAGTGGTTTATGGCGAAACGTATGACCTGCTCAGGGTTTCGCGCGCTGCAGCCGTTAAATCAGGAACTGTAACCCTCGAAACAGCTATGCTTGATGTTCCGGAGGTTGTTTGCTACCGGTTTAGTTTTCTAACGGCATTAGCTGCCGGGCTGGTTGTGAAAGTCAAGTATATATCACTTGTAAACCTCATACTGGATCGCAAAGCGGTTACAGAACTGATACAATTTAAGTTTACCGCCGATTCGCTTAGCCGTGAGCTTGCTGTCATTCTGCCGGATGGCGAAGCCCGTACAAAGATGCTGAATGATTATACCGAACTGCGAAAACTCGTTGGACCTCCGGGAGCTTCGGACAGAGCTGCAGCCATTCTGGTCGAAAACCTCCGAAAAAAATAAAAAAAGCTGGAATCGATTTTTTTCCTGAATTACAGTTTTAAGCTGTTATATAGAAGCAATTCTGATTAAGTTTATACTATCCGGTCAAAATATATTTCTTCTCAATGAGACATTGTTCTTACCCAGAATTCTTCATTTTTTTTGATGCAGACACAATTAATTTAAGTGATTAATTACTACCTTTAACATTGATTTAAAGATACTTAATCATGCAATACCGCCACCTGTACCCAATGGTGAGAATATTGCTGCCATTTCTGGCCGGGATAATTGTGTGTTTGGCAATTTCAGCTACTACCGAAATCAATCTGATTCTCTGGATAATCCTGTTAGTGCTTTCAATAGCATCCGGACTAATTCATTTCAACAAACTACGTTTTGTTAACCGCCTGCTTTTTGGTGTTATTGTTAGTTTATTCCTCTTTGTGACGGGATATAACTCAGTTATTCTACATAAAGAAATTCTGCGATCAGATCATTTCTCGAAAATGCAAACTAAAGGCATTTTTATTGCAACTGTTATTGAACCCTTGCAGGAAAAAGATCATAGTTTTAAAACAATTCTTAATATAAGAGGCATCAAAAGAGGAAATTCTATTGTTAAATCAGAAGGACGAATACTAACCTATTTGGCTAAAGATTCGATAAAAAAACCTCCTGCTGAAGGCAGCCTGGTTGCTTTTTCAGCTGATATACAGCCGATCAGCCCGCCACAAAATCCCGGAGCATTTGATTACAGGAAGTACATGGCAACCAACAATGTTTATCACCAGGTTTATCTGACTAATATTTCTTGGAAAATTATTGAGAAACCTCACGGCTTCAATCTTTTCCGGACAGCTAACACAATTTCCAGGAAGTTTGTTTCCATCCTGAATGAGAACGGGCTGAAAGGACGTGAATTTGCAGTCGCTTCCGCACTATTACTTGGACAAAATGATATGCTTGATAACGAAACGCTACAAGCGTATTCAGGTTCGGGAGTTATGCATATTCTGAGTGTTTCCGGATTACATGTGGGAGTAATCTTCATCGCAATCAATTTTCTGCTTGCTTTCATGAAGAAGAGTAGCCTCCTCATTTTTGTAAAAACCACTATCATTCTGCTCATAATATGGGCCTATGCATTTCTTACCGGCTTGTCACCTTCGGTAATGCGAGCTGCCGCCATGTTCACATTTATTTCAATCGGCAACGCCAGCAAACGAAATGTGCATATTGTAAATTCTCTTTCGGTATCTGCCATCATGCTTTTGCTGATTGATCCTCTTATGATCAACAATATAGGGTTCCAGCTATCCTATATTGCCATCCTTGGCATTGTTTTTATCAACAAACCAATTGCCGGTTTATGGCATCCAGCCAACAAGATTGTGGCTCATATATGGGGACTTATCAGCGTTTCAATAGCGGCACAGATTGCATCAGCTCCACTAGCCCTGATGTATTTTCATCAATTCCCGGTTTATTTTATACCTGCAAACCTGGCAGCCATTGATATATCGTTCCTTGCAATCCTTTCCGGAATTGCGGTACTGTTAACTTCATTTATCCCGGCAGTGAGTAATTTTTTCGGAATTATCACCAATTACCTCTTATTTATCATGAATTATTGTGTGGTATATATTGAACACTTACCTCATTCTGTACTACATATCACTTCAGTCTTTTCGAAGGAAACTATCCTGATTTACCTTATCCTTGTTACCTTCTCGTTACTCTTTTTCTTAAAAAGAAAGGAATGGTTATATTTATCTTTAAGCTTCATACTAATCCTTTCGATCAGCTTTTCACTTACCGGGATGAAGCGCCAAAAGCAACAAAAAATAATTTTTTACAGCAGCAATAAGCAGTCTGCAATTGGACTAATAAATGGAACGCAGCAAATACTGCTGGCTGACTCTATGTTGCTCACAAATAAGACAGCTGTCAAATTTCAGCTTGACGGAGCGAGAAATCTCTATGGTTTTTCAACGGTAAGCAGATACGCGCTCGACACTATTACGGAATTAAGCCAGAGTCTGCCATGGAAAAATACATTTTATGGTTTGGGAAACAATTTCATGTTCCACAACAAACGGATTGTTATAATCAACAGTTTGCCTGATATTAAAGGTACTTTCACAAAACTAAAAGTTGACTACCTGGTAATTTCGAATAATCCGAAACTCCAGATCAATGTTCTGAAACAATTGTATGAACCGGGATGTATAATTATTGATGGATCAAATTCATATTACAAAACGAAGAAATGGATGGCTGAATTCAGAAAAGCAGGACTGCCCGCATATAGTGTAAAGGAATCGGGAGCGTTTGTTGTTGACCTATAGACCATGGGCATCAATATTTAGGTTTCCGGTTTCCAGATTGCAGGAAATCAGAAAGAAATTACATCCCCGACTTTAATATTGTATTTCGAAGTGTATCCGGCATTAACCTCAACTACATATAAAGCTGGTTTTATTGATGGGATATGGTCGGTTGAATAGGGTTTGCAATTCTTCTGAATGCTAACAACCCGCTTCCCTGCATCTGCGTAAAGAATGTCGAGCGAAATGATAGTATTTTCCATCCAGAAAGCCTGAGGTTCCTCAGTTTCCATCAGGAAGAGCATTCCTTCATTTTCGGCCATTGCATCCCTGTACATCAGACCTTGCGCCCGTTCAGCATCATCATCAGCTACTTCAATGCTAATTTGGGTAATCACATTATTCGTTTTGCCATCCAGAAAACGAAGTTCTCCATCCTTACGAAAAACCGGCTTTGAGGCATTAACAGGTTGTTCATTCATAACAGCATCAGATTTATACGCACGTTTTGGGGTCGGGTTTACAAAAACCAGTAATGAGCCGATAACCAGAATCAAAATAAGTATTACAGCAATGGTAATATTATAAAAAGAAAGCTTTTTTTTCATTTCAGATTTTTGTTAAAGTTTAAATAAAATGTTTGTTATACCCGGATGCATTGCATCATCAAAATTTAAAATCCATATACACTGGCAAGTGATCGCTGAATCCGCCAAGATACTTCGAGCCATAATATGTGCGAAATGGTTTTTTACCAAACCAGGCTTCGTCGTCCTGCAATAAAAACGGGGCATCAAAAATATGCAGGCTATGAGGTGTAGTTTTCGAAAGCAGTGGCCGTGACACAATCATGTGATCTATGGCATCCCAGGTTTCATGAAATTTGATGGTTCCCTTATTCCACGAAAGACCGGCACCTGCCAGCATATTATAAAGATCATCAGTCAGCAGGTTAATTGAATCCATTTTTGCGCGAAGTATTTTAGCTACCCCTTCTTCGTATGGCGATTCGTTTAAGTCGCCCATGATCAGAATTTTTGAATCCGGATTTACTGCTAAAAGCGAATCTGCCAGCTTACGTATCACAGAAGCAACATAATTTCTTCGGGGAATGGTAGCCATCGCACCACCAAACTTCGATGGCCAGTGGTTGACAAAAATATTTACCGTATCTCGTTTACAGGCTATGCCTTTAACAAAAAGAATATCACGGGTGCGCGAAGCGGTATCAAATGGGAAACGGACTTTAATGGGAATGCTTTTCAATACCCTGAATTTCTCAGGCCGATAAAGTAACGCTACATCAATACCTCGTGGATCGGGTGAATCAAAATGAATAATCCTGTAGCCGAAATTTTTTAAGGCCGTATAATTTGTTAACCCATACAAAACACTGAAATTTTCAACCTCACAAAACCCAATCAGGTCAGGTGGTTCCCAGCCTCCGACAGCGAGTACCACTTTCGAAATATTGATTTGTTTTTGTTTCAGGCGACTGCTCGTCCATCCACGCATGCCGGTAGGCTGATACTCTTCATCTGAGGTTATGCTATCTTCCCTGGGGTCAAATAAATTCTCAACATTGTAGAACATTACCCGTAAAACAGTATCTGCTCTTTTATTGGCATCCGGATGCTGGTAAACAGGTTTTTTCTGATTAGCAACCTGCATGTCCTGGGCAGGTAATGTAAAGCTCACTAATGAACAAAAAGAAAAGAAAAACAAATACTTGAAACCGAATTTCATTTAGTCAGCATTGTTGAATTTCCAAAGGTACAAATTTAACAGGTACATCATATTACAAGCAATATACCTAAACCTGTTACTCAAAGAATAGATCAGTTCTAAATTACATTTATTGCTTGGTTGCTTGGCTTGATTTTATACATTCGCACAACATTTATGCTTCTGATTTGTAGTTCCGCTAAATCTTTTTTCTGTTATGTCAAAAAAACAATCTCCCGTAAATTATTACCGTATTACACTCCAGTGGGGAATATTTGTACTACTTATTTATATGCTTATACGTCCTCTCCTGGATACAAGCTATAGTCCTGATTTTGAAGCATACTGCCCGTTTGGTGGAATGCAATCTTTGGCAAGCTATTTTTCTGTTCATTCCCTGGCCTGTTCAATGACTACGGTACAAATCGCATTGGGAATAACCTTGATACTGGCAGTTGTGCTGTTCAGCAAACTTTTCTGTAGCTATCTATGTCCTATCGGGACTTTTACTGAATGGATGGGAGCATTGGGCCGTAAAGCAAAGATGCAGATCACTTTAAAAGGAAATACCGACAGGTTACTGCGGATTTCCAAATATGTACTTCTGTTTATCACGTTCTATTTTACTGTAACCTCAAGTGAGTTGTTTTGCCGGAAATTCGATCCGTTTTATGCTGGTTTTACCGGATTCAGCGGCGATGTAGTACTATGGTATGCCATACCCGCTATGGTACTTACTATTGTTGGATCGTTCTTCATCCGCCATTTCTGGTGTAAGTATCTGTGCCCGTTAGGAGCCATAACAAATATTGCCGTTTATGCGTTTCCCGCTGCGACTATTACGTTGCTTTGGGTATTACTAACCAATGTTGCCGGGCTTATCATTCCCTGGCCCTGGTTGCTGGGAACTTTATGCGTGATGGCTTATGTATTTGAAGCCACCACATTGAAATTCTTTATTTTTCCTTCTCTGCGCGTAACACGCAACGATGATCTTTGCACGCATTGCCGTATCTGCGACAAAAAATGTCCGATGGCAATACAAATTTCAACTGTTGAAACAGTGGATCATATTGATTGCCATTTATGTGTTGATTGCATTGTGAAATGTCCTGAAAAGGGTGCACTTACCATCAACAAAAGGAATCTTAGCTGGTTGCCTGCCGTGGCAACAGTTATTCTTACTGCCGCCGCTATAACCATTGCAACATATTACGAATTACCTACCATCAGTGAAAATTGGGGTGATATAAATGGCAAAAATGTGCAGGTAGTCCGTATGGATGGTCTTAAAAATATTAAATGCTTTGGCAGTTCACGCTCTTTTGCTAACCACATGAAGGAAATCCCGGGTATAGTAGGAGTAGAAACTTTCGTTAAGCATCATAGTGTTGTGGTTTATTTCGACAAAACAATTATTGGGGAGGAAGCTGTAAAAGAAGCGATCTTCTCCCCTCTTTCTGAATTACTTAACTTTAAAGGGAAAGTAACGGGAAAGGTAAGCTTTGTAAAATTGGGAATAGACCGTTGTTTTGATCCAAACGATCAGTTTTACCTTGGCGAACTTTTGCGAAAGGATAAAGGAATCTATGCCCTCAGCACGCGTTTTGGCGAACCGGTTCAGGCTACCATCTATTATGATTCCTCACTTACTGATGAAAATAATATCAGGAAGGCTATATCATTGGAATCACTTATTATGGGTGAGGGAAAAGATCAAACCTCTGTTAAAACAGGTTTCGCAGTGAATGAAGCCGGCATAACAAGAGGTGAAATGCCTGCCTCCGAATTTCTCTCTATGTTTATCCCAACTACAGATGTTGCCTTTAATAACTATGAAAGCTATGCTGAAGATAAGATGTTTGTGTATGAACTTCCTTTTAAACAGGCTGCTGATCCCGAAATGCAGAAATGGATGCCTTTCCTGGTATCACATGCTTCGAATGACGACGGGATTGTCAGGATACAGACTTCTTTTACTGAAAGTGGTCCTGTAATCAAAATTTGGTTTGTTGATAGTATGACAACTGTTGAAAAAATAAATTCAGTCCTGAATTCACCGGAATTTTTAATTCACTATCCGGATAAATCCGTTAAGAGAATAAAAAATCCTTTCAAATTTTTAATCTGAAATTTAGGTAATCAAAAGGTTTAAGAGGTTAACTATTCTGGTTTGATTGACTCACCCAAGGCATTTCTAAAAAGAAATAGTTACAAATTTCTATTCAAATTCATACAAACAAAACATACTTAAACAAGGATACCGGTTTGTTACTCGGTATATTCATGGATTTCCTTTTTCGAAAATACCATAATGATAGAAATTGAAAAATCGACGATAAACGCGGTAATGATCATTGACATGAGTATTACTTTCCAGGAATAATCCACATTGCGTACCCAATAATGAATAATCAGTGTGAAACAATTTAACAGCGAAAAGATTCCCATTGTATAAAGAGAGAATTTTTTATCCGGAGAAACCGGAATCAGCAAGGCAGTTATACCTATAGCGGATAACTTAAATACCCCCCAGATTGTTCCCCAAAACACTGGAATAAACAAAATAAAATATAAAAGTGCGTGGTACTGGATTCGAACCAGTGACCCCCGCCCTGTCAAGGCGGTGCTCTAAACCAACTGAGCTAACAACGCAGATGAGTCTGCAAAAGTAGCATTTTATCCTTACTTTTTAAAGGAATATTCCAGTTCATGCTAAATTGATTTATTTCAGACCGGTTTCTACTATTTTTTCTGCTTTTTTCTCCTGAACCACTTTTGGGTGCGGCGAATAGTATACTTTTGGCGTCAAATACCTTTTATAATGAGAAACACTTTATTTAGCGCAGCATTTCTTGCTTTTTACATTTTAGCAACTTTAAATGCAGGTGCTCAAAATGGCACAAAGCAATTTGAATTTGATGATTTTTTCAAGAATTACACCTTCTATTCTCCCGGTGTTCGGGGCTTCCGGTCAATGAAAGATGGGGAGACTTATAGTGTAGCCGAAGGCCGTGGGACCAAACTGGTTGTACATAGCTACGAAACAGGTGGATCAGTTAAAACGCTTCTCGATCTGGCAAAGATCAACAGTGATAAATTAAAAGCCTTCAGCGATTACAGTTTTAATTCTGACGAAACCAAAATCCTCTTACTTGCTGATAAAGAAGCAATTTATCGTCGTTCCTTTACCGCCAATTATTTTGTATATGATATTGCGAAACAAATGCTTACTCCTGTTTCTGAAAACGGCAAGCAACAATTGGCTACCTTCTCACCTGACGGGAGCAAAATAGCATTCGTTCGCAAAAACAACCTGTTTTATACTGACCTTATTACTGCTAAAGAAACACAGATTACTGAAGACGGCAAATTCAATTATATTATCAACGGGGTTCCTGATTGGGTTTACGAAGAAGAATTTGAATTTAATAAAGCATTTGAATGGTCGCCCGACGGTAAATGCATTGCGTGGGTTCGTTTCGATGAAAGCCTGGTGCCTCAATTCAGGATGACCATGTTCCAGGGACAAGAACCAGCTTTGGATGAAAACAAACTTTATCCGGGTGTTGAAACGTTCAAATACCCAAAAGCCGGTGATGCCAATTCAATCGTTAGCGTGCATACATATAATATCGCATCCGCCGAAAGACAAACCATGGATATTGGAACAGAAACCGATATTTACATTCCACGCATCAGGTTTACACAGGATCCGGGGCAACTTGCTATATTCAGGCTCAACAGGCTCCAGAATAAAATGGAGATTCTGCTGGCTGCCCCGGCAACAGGGGAAACCCAGGTTCTGCTCACGGAATCCAACAAATATTATCTCGACGAAAACTATTTTGATGACATACAGTTCCTTGATGACAAAACCCACTTTACCATGAGGAGTGAGCGCGACGGTTACGCCCACATCTATCTTTATACAATGCAGGGAAAATTGGAGTCCCAGGTTACCAAAGGCAACTTTGATGTAACCGAGTTTAATGGCTGTGATGTAAAAAACAAGATGATTTATTATACCTCTGCCGAGCCAGCTCCATATCAGCGGGAGGTTTATTGTATTAAATGGGATGGCACAGGAAAGAAGAAACTTACCAGTAATACAGGAACTAACTCAGCGAAGTTCAGCGAAGGCTTTAAATACTATACGATTACTTCCTCGAATGTAAAAACTCCTTCCGCAACTACTCTGTACAACTCAAAAGGCAAATCCGTGAGAGTTCTGGATGATAGCAAAATGCTGGTTGATAAACTGAAGGAATACCAATTCAACAACAGGGAATTCTTCAGTTTTAATACTTCTGAAAAAGTTAACCTTAATGGCTGGATGTTGAAACCACCCAGCTTTGATCCGGGAAAGAAATACCCTGTTTTTATGACCCAATACAGCGGTCCTAATTCGCAAAGTGCTCTTGATACCTGGGATCTGGGATGGGAAGAATATCTTGCACAACTAGGATATATAGTTGTTTGTGTAGATGGTCGTGGAACAGGTGGACGTGGTGAAGCTTTCCGTAAAGTAACATATCTGCAGTTAGGGAAATACGAAACCATTGACCAGATTGAAGCTGCCAAATATCTCGGCTCACTTTCCTATATTGATGCAAACCGCATAGGTATCTGGGGCTGGAGTTTTGGCGGCTATATTTCTTCTTCGTGTATGGTAAAAGGTAATGGGGTGTTTAAAACAGGGATTGCTGTTGCACCGGTTACCAACTGGCGGTATTACGATAATATCTACACAGAGCGTTTTATGCGAACACCCCAGGAAAACCCTGAAGGCTACGATCAGAATTCGCCACTTAATTTTGCTGAAGATTTCAAAGGCAATTTCCTGATTTGTCATGGAACGGCTGATGATAACGTGCATGTTCAGAATACCATGGAGTTTACTGAACGACTGGTGCAGGCCAACAAGCAATTCGAAATGCAACTGTACACCAACCGGAACCATGGTATTTATGGTGGTAATACCACCTACCATCTGTATACCCGGATGATTAAGTATATTCTGGAAAAATTATAGTGGAATGAAATAGCCGGGATTCAGTAATTTGAAACCCGGTTACTTACCATTTCGAAAATGGATTTTTGGCAAGTTTTGAGTTATAATAACACCTTTCGCCGGTAACTTCTTTGCCAAGCCAAAGCGGCATATCAAACAATTCTTCTTCCGAGCTGAGTTCAATTTCGGCAATGACGAGGCCTTCGTTTTCGCCATAAAACTCATCCACTTCAAATGTAAATTTCCCAACCTGAACAAGATAACGGGTCTTATCAATAATTCCAGGTTCACACAAAGCAAGTAATTCGTGTGCTTCATTTAAAGGAATTTCCTTTTCAAATTCATACCGGCTCATACCGGAAAGGCTTAAAACGCCTTTTATGGTTAAAAAGCCTTTATCTCCATTGGTCCGAACCCGTACTATACGCTCAGGAACGGATGAAAGATATCCCTGGGTAATCCGCGTATGCGTGAACGCATATTGCTTATATCCTTCTTTTACAAGGAACTTTCGTTCGATTTCCTGGGGCATGATGAGTTTCTTTTAAAAACAATCAAGGTTAATTGTGAATATATTGAGATTTTGTTGTTCATAAAACTAATATTCTGGATATTTTTCTAACCATTCTTGATTGACCTCATAAGTCGAACTTTTGCATCCTATAAATAAGTCTAAACCCATTTCTTCAACTATATCATGGTATAACAATTTCTCTTTCCATTTATTCGGTATTTTGTCAGATCCAAGCATCAGTCCAAGTATATTCCCAGTAATTGCACCAGTGCTATCAGAATCACCACTGTGATTTACCGAAAGCAAAACACCTTTTGCAAAGTCATGTTGATTATGCAATACGCACAAAATTGAAATAGCAAGGGCTTCCTCAGCTATCCATCCTGAACCAATTTTCTCTAATTCTTTGTGGGTAAGATCTTTAAAAAGATATTCCTTGTGAATTTCTAATGCTAATTCAACAGCACGTAAAACTTCATTATGATTGTCCCAGGAACGAAGAATTATAATTGCATTTTTAATAGCTGTCTGTAAATTATATCCGTTAGCCAAATCTGCAATAATTGAAGCTAAAAAACCGCCACTTAAATAACCAGAAGGATGTCCATGTGTTAATGCAGAAATATTCACTGCTTCACGAAATGCCATTTCTCTATCGAGTTTGTAAACTAAACCAACGGGCGCAATTCGCATAACTGTACCACAACCTTTGCTGTTATTAATTGGACGATCTATGCTGCCTGGAATACCGCTTTTAAGTGCAGATATACATGTCTTACCCGGTGATCGGCTAACAAACAGTTCTTTCCTTTTTAAAAGCCACCCCTTTTCAATGTCATATATCCCATTTTTAATATTATCTATGTTAACTTGCACCTTTTGAGTATGAAGCCATCTCAAATAAGAATGAAATGTAATTAAAGTCTGTGCTCCGTCAATGCCTTTTAATACAGAACGATGCCAAGCTCTAAGAAGTCCTTCAGCTGTAAAAAGTGTCATTTGAGTATCATCAGTAAACTCACCGGAGCCATTATCATATTCTACATAATCAGTGACACCTCTTTCCCCGTATTTTTTTTGTATTTGTGTGTGCGACAAGAACTCAATTGGTGCTCCCAATGCGTCACCGATTGCTCCACCAAGCATACAACCAAGAAACTTTTTTTTTAAAACCTGATTTTCCAATTCTTTTTCTCTATTTAACTGCTGATTTGCAAAAGACATATTAATTTCAAAATCTAAGCAGTCATTATCAAATACACATTTTTCAAGCCAATTCAATATATCTTTCCGTTCGTATGTCCGGTTTCGTATCCAATCGATACCTATTCTTTTATTTTCAAAATCTGAAATTCCCAAGTAGGCTAAATATCCAACGATTTCGATTTGTGCATCCTTTTTCAATTTAACTTGAATCCAATGCTTACCTTCAGGTATTCCATGAAATTCTTTATTTAAAACAATTCTTAAATCATAGTCTTTTAAAGTACCGCCACGAAAAGAAGAACAAAATGAATTTTCAGTGTTAAAAATTTGAAATAGCAAAGTTTCGAATTGCATAGGAGAGAGGAACTCATAAAACCTCTCCATACTAATATTTAAATGTGTTTTATTAATCAATGAATTAGCGATCTCCTGTTCTTTACCAATTAGCTCTTTGATGGTGGTTCGATTATAAAATTGATTACTATTGATATTGGAGAAAAACTCAGGCAAATCGATTTTTTTAAATTTTTCTACTAATTCAGCAAGAATTGATTTAGGTGGTTCTATAGATGTTTTCGTATACATCTGAGTGCCATCAAATACAGCCAATTGGATACCTTTAAAACAATAAATATATTCTTTATGAAATATCCAAAAATAGACTCCTTCATTAGCATACTTTTCCAAATCAAAGAAAATGGCAATCTGGTTTCGATTTACAGATAGCGTTTCAGATGCTTTCGCTAAATCGTATTCGGCAGTTTTCCATTCTCCGAAATAAATAGATAAGTCTATAGGCTTGCTTTCATCTTTATTTTTTAGCCAAATCTCTATTCCTTCGTTGCCAATTAAATATTTAAAATAGTAGTGTTTCATCTATGAGTTGGATTTCAAAAATAATTACTAAGGCATGTAGTTTACTGCCTTAGTATATACAAAGATATTTAAATTTCATTAATATGAAATATTGAAAGCTTTATAAATATTTCTAAAAACGTTCTTTATTTAAAAGCAAAAAGCCGGCATTACTTACCGGCTTTTCTTCAAATTTGTAGCGAACAGATTACCTGGCGTATTTAAAATCTTTGCCCAAATAACGAGCGTTGCTGCCCAAGATCTCTTCGATACGGAGCAATTGGTTGTATTTGGCTATACGATCTGTACGGCTAGCTGAACCGGTCTTAATAAGTCCAGTATTGAGTGCTACGGCTAAGTCGGCGATGGTTGTATCTTCAGTTTCACCTGAACGATGGCTCATAACTGCCGTGTATGAATTACGGTATGCCAGGTTTACAGCATCGATGGTTTCGGTCAAAGTTCCAATCTGGTTAACTTTTACAAGGATTGAATTGGCAACGCCTTTATCGATACCCATTTGCAAACGTTTGGTATTGGTAACAAACAAATCATCACCAACCAGCTGAACTTTTTTACCCATAACATCTGTCATCAGTTTCCAGCCATCCCAATCGTCTTCAGCCATTCCGTCTTCGATGGAAATAATAGGATATTTGTCGGTCCAGGATTTCCAAAAGTCAACCATCTGTGATGATGTCAATTTCTCACCTGTTGATTTTTTCAGGTGGTACATTTTCTCATCTTCAATAAAATACTCGCTTGATGCAGGATCGAGAGCGATAAATACATCTTTACCTGGTTTGTAACCTGCTTTTTCGATTGCCTGAAGAATAACAGTGATTGCTTCTTCATTCGATTTCAGGTTAGGAGCAAATCCGCCTTCGTCGCCAACGTTGGTTGAATAACCGCCTTTTTTCAGAACTGCGCTTAAGCTATGGAAAACTTCAGCACCCATGCGTAAACCTTCGCTGAACGATGGAGCGCCAACAGGCATAATCATGAATTCCTGGAAATCTATGCTGTTATCAGCATGTGATCCACCGTTGATGATATTCATCATAGGAATAGGAAGGGTGTTTGCATTAACACCGCCTACATAACGGAATAAATAACTGCTTGATTCCTGTGCGGCTGCATTTGCAACTGCAAGTGAAACACCAAGAATAGCATTTGCTCCCAGGTTTGATTTGTTAGGAGTACCATCGAGTTCGATCATTTTGGCATCGATTTCGTTTTGCTCAGTAACAAAATAACCTTTTAATTCTTCAGCAAGCACTTTGTTTACATTCTGAACAGCTTTCAGAACGCCTTTCCCGTTGTATATGGCTTTGTCACCATCACGCAGCTCACAGGCTTCGTGAATACCGGTTGAAGCTCCTGATGGAACTGCTGCACGGCCCATTACGCCGTTTGAAGTGAATACATCTACCTCAACGGTAGGATTGCCGCGCGAATCCAGTATCTGGCGGCTAGTAATGTTAACTATCTGACTCATATAGTGTTAATTAAGGTTTTAGAAATTAAGGGCTGGGGAATGGTTAATCGTAATTCGTTAATCGTAATTCGTTAATCGTAATTCGTTAATCGTAATTCGTTAATCGTAATTCGTTAATCGTCAATCGGTAATCGGTAATAGTTATTCGTACTTCGTCAATCGTCAATCGTTATTCGTCAATCGTCAATCGTTATTCGTCAAGTGGAGCTTCCAGTTTAAAGTGTCAGACACCTTGCAGGTGTGCAGACACTTTATCTCAAAAATGATAAAAGGATAAAGCAAAGAGAACTTTACCTTATCCTTCTATATAATTCATTGTTTGAATCTTATTTATTTTTCTTCAGCTTCGTTCTCTTTAGCTTCTTCTACAACTGGTGTTTCAGTCACTTCTTCAGCTTCTACAACTTCAACAGCTTCTGCCACTGCCTTAGGAGTTTTTGCTTTAGGAGCTTTTTCAGCTACAGGAGCTTCAACAGCAGCATCGGTTGCTTTTTTAGCAGCAGGTTTGCGGCGGCGAACAGCTTTCTTGGCAGTTGTGTCTTTTACATTTAACAGGTTTTCGTTATAGTCAACCAGTTCGATGATACACATATCAGCATTGTCACCCAGACGGAAACCTGTTTTGAGTATGCGAACATATCCACCCGGACGGTCAGCAACTTTAACTGAAATATCGCGAAAGAGTTCTGTTACGGCTTCTTTATCCTGAAGGTAGCTGAATACTACACGGCGTGAGTGTGTTGAATCTATTTTAGCACGTGTGATCAATGGTTCTACATATCCGCGAAGTGCCTTTGCTTTTGCAATGGTTGTACTGATACGTTTGTGCATGATCAGCGAGCTTGCCATGTTGGAAAGCATTGCCGCGCGATGACTACTGGTACGTCCCAGGTGATTTATTGATTTCTGATGTCTCATTTCGCTTATTCCTTATCTAATTTGTACTTCGCAACATTCATTCCGAATTCGAGTCCTTTTGTTTTTACCAGGTCTTCCAGTTCGGTGAGCGACTTTTTACCGAAATTGCGGAATTTCAATAAGTCGTTTTTGTTAAAAGCTACCAGTTCGCCGAGGGTTTCAACATCAGCAGCTTTCAGGCAGTTGAGGGCGCGTACCGAAAGGTCCATATCCACCAACTTGGTTTTGAGTAACTGACGGATGTGAAGTGTATTTTCGTCAAATTCTTCAGCTACAGCTTTTTCTTCAATATCCAGTGTGATTTTCTCATCACTGAAAAGCATAAAGTGATGGATCAGAATCCTTGCGGCTTCCTTCAATGCATCTTTTGGATGAATTGATCCGTCAGTTTTAATTTCCAGGATCAGTTTCTCGTAGTCAGTCTTCTGCTCAACACGGTAGTTTTCCATGCTGAACTTCACGTTCTTGATAGGTGTATGGATCGAATCCATGAAAATTGTACCAATGTGTGCTGTAGGAATTTTGTTTTCCTCTGCCGGTACATATCCCCTGCCTTTGTTAACGCTGATTTCAACATTCAGTTTTACTGAAGGCTCCATGTGACAGATAACTATCTCCGGGTTCAGTACCTGGAATATCGAAAGGTGTTTGGCTATATCGCCAGCGGTGAAAGTATCCTTACCTGTAACAGTAAAGTTGATTTTTTCGCTTTCTTCCGATTCAATTTGTTTACGGAATCTGACTTTTTTCAGGTTCAGAATCACGTCTGTTATATCCTCAACAACGCCTTTTACCGATGAAAATTCATGTTCAACTCCGTCGATGCGTAAGGATGTAATAGCATATCCTTCCAGTGAAGAAAGTAAAATTCTGCGCAGTGCATTACCTATTGTGATACCAAAGCCAGGTTCGAGAGGACGGAATTCAAAAGTTCCATCAAACTCGTCAGCCTGTATCATGATAACCTTATCAGGTTTCTGGAATGCTAAAATAGCCATAAAGTCTTTTTTTTAAAAATAATGCAAGATAATAAATTACTTCGAATACAATTCAACGATGAGTTGTTCCTTTATGTTTTCAGGAATTTCTTCACGTTCCGGGAAGTTAATGAATTTTCCGGTCAGCGTAGCACCATCCCATTCGAGCCAGGAGTAACGCATGATACGTCCTTGTAATGAATTCTGGATTACTTCAAGTGATTTTGCGCGTTCACGAACAGCTATCACATCACCTTTGTTACATTCGTACGAAGGGATATTGAGCACTTTTCCGTTAACAGTAATATGCGCATGATTAACCAGCTGACGGGCGCCGTCACGAGTAGGAGCAATTCCCAAACGATAAACAACGTTATCCAGACGTGATTCGATCAATTGCAACAGGATTTCACCGGTAACGCCTTTTTTACGGGTTGCTTTTTCGAATGTGTTCCTGAATTGTTTTTCCAGGATACCATAGGTGTATTTAGCTTTTTGTTTTTCATTAAGCTGAACACCATATTCCGATTGTTTTTTCCGGCGTTTATTCTGTCCGTGCATTCCGGGAGGATAGTTCTTCTTTTCGTATGAACTGTCGGGCCCGTAGATAGGTTCCTTGAATTTTCTGGCTATCCTTGTCTTAGGACCAATATATCTTGCCATAAAGCTTGTTAATTTTGTATTATTAAACTTATTGTTGTTAAAGATCGAAGTAAGAGGTTGGTATTAAACCCTTCTGCGTTTAGGAGGTCTGCAACCATTGTGTGGCAATGGAGTTATGTCCTGAATTTCGGTAACTTCGATGCCAGCGGTGTGGAGTGTACGTATGGCCGATTCTCTTCCTGAACCAGGTCCTTTAACGTAAACTTTAACTTTGCGGAGTCCGAGGTCATAAGCTACTTTTGAACAATCCGTAGCAGCCATCTGGGCAGCATAAGGAGTATTCTTTTTTGAGCCTCTGAATCCCATTTTCCCTGCCGATGCCCAGGAGATAACCTGTCCGGCATTGTTAGTCAACGAAATTATGATGTTGTTGAACGAAGCCGAAACATATGCTCTTCCGGTAGCTTCAACTTTAACAACTCTTTTCTTCGATACTTTGGTGGTCTTTGCCATAGTAAAACTATTTTTACTTTAAATGCTTCGTTATTTCGTTGCTTTCTTCTTGTTAGCAACAGTCTTTTTCCTACCCTTACGTGTACGGGCATTGTTCTTGGTGCTTTGTCCACGCAGCGGAAGGCCTAAACGGTGACGGACACCACGGTAGCAACCTATATCCATCAATCGTTTAATATTAAGCTGTACTTCTGAACGAAGTGCACCTTCTACTTTGAAACTATCGTTGATAATCGAGCGGATGTTATTCTGCTCATCATCGTTCCAGTCCTGAACTTTTTTGTTGCGATCGATACCGCACTGATCCAGGATAGCCTGGGCTGAGGCGCGGCCAATGCCGAATACGTAGGTCAGACCTATTTCACCTCTTTTGTTTTTTGGTAAATCAATACCAGCAATACGTGCCATATATATTAATAGCTTATGGGATTACACAATTATTAACCTTGCCTTTGTTTGTACTTGGGATTCTTTTTGTTGATTACGTAGATTCTCCCTTTCCTGCGCACGATTTTGCATTCAGGTGTTCTTTTCTTAACTGATGCTCTAACTTTCATTGCTTGAGTTATTTCTTAGGTGTTTTATTCTTTATTTATAACGGAAGTTTATCCTGCCTTTACTCAGGTCGTAAGGTGACATTTCAATTTTCACCCTGTCACCAACCAGAATTTTAATGTAGTGCATCCTCATCTTCCCCGATATATGCGCTATGATCATATGCCCGTTTTCCAGTTCAACCCGGAACATTGCATTACCAAGCGATTCCTTCACTATGCCGTCCTGCTCAATTACAAGTTGTTTTGCCATTTATTACCTTGTTATTAGTATATCAGGATTAATAACCTGTTCAATTTCACTGAAACTCGACAATATGTCAGCTCCGTTATTTCGTATTACTACAGCGTGCTCAAAGTGTGCTGATGGTTTTCTATCCATTGTGCGGATGGTCCATCCATCATTTTCCTGCGTTACCTGCCTGGTGCCAAGGTTGATCATCGGTTCGATACAGATAACCATTCCTGCTTCTAGTTTCGGTCCATTTCCCTTTCGTCCGTAATTGGGGACTTCAGGTTTTTCGTGCAAACTGGAACCAAGTCCATGTCCAACCAAATCTCGAACCACTGTATATCCGAAGCTTTCGACATAAGTCTGAACTTCGTAACCGATATCTCCCACACGTTTCCCGGCAGCTATTATAGCTATGCCTTTCAACAATGAATCGTGCGTCCGTTTCATTAACAATTCCAATTCAACAGCCACAGGGACAAGTCCGAATGAAAAAGCTGAATCTCCGAAGTAGCCGTCAATAATGGTACCACAATCAATTGAAACGAGATCACCTTCCTTCAGTTCGCGTTTACCAGGTATTCCGTGAACTACTACCTCATTAACCGATATACAAAGCGTAGCAGGAAATCCGTGGTATCCTTTAAAAGCAGGTTTTGCTTTATGGTCGCGGATAAACTCCTCAGCTATTTTATCGAGAGCAAGTGTAGTGACTCCTGGCTTAATATGCCTGGCAACTTCCGCTATCGTTTTTCCAACAAGTAAAGAACTCGTACGTATTTTTTCAATTTCTATTTCAGTCTTTATCAGAGCCATTGTTCCAGTTTTACAACTGATTAAAAAGCTCCCGCTGCGGTACGTCCTTTAATCCGACCCGATTTAGTGAGTCCCTCATAGTGACGCATCAGTAAGTGACTTTCAATTTGTTGCAGTGTATCTAAAACAACACCTACAAGAATAAGCAGAGATGTACCGCCATAGAATTGTGCAAACTGTGAACTAACCCCTGCCATACCAACCAAAGCCGGCATTATAGCTACGAGTGCCAGAAAAAGTGATCCTGGAAAAGTAATTTTTGACATTACCCCATCGATAAAATCAGCTGTCTTCTTTCCGGGTTTAACACCAGGGATGAATCCATTATTTTTCTTCATATCTTCTGCCATTTGGTTAGGATTAACAGTAATAGCTGTGTAGAAGTATGTAAAAACAATGATCAGAAGTGCATATGTGAAGTTGTACCAGAAACCGTTAATGTCGGTAAATGCCGCTGCAAAACCCTGTAAGCTTTCGCTGCTAGCAAAACCAGCAATGGTCAAAGGAAGAAACATAATTGCCTGTGCAAAAATGATAGGCATAACACCTGCAGCATTAACTTTTAAAGGAATATACTGACGAACGCCTCCATACTGTTTGTTTCCAACTACCCGTTTTGCATATTGTACAGGTATTTTTCGTGTTCCCTGAACAAGAAGAATACATAGAAGAACAACAAGTACAAGAACTACTAATTCCACGATGAAAAGAACAAGCCCACCACCTTTTTGCTCCATACGGGCGAGGAACTCGCTGAAAAGAGCAAATGGAAGACGTGCAATAATTCCCACCATAATGATAAGCGAAATACCATTTCCCAAACCTTTATCAGTAATCTTTTCGCCTAACCACATTACGAACATCGTACCGGCTACTAACACTACAACTGAAGTTATCCAGAAGAAAACAGAAGGAGATGATACATTCGGATCAAAAGGAGTAATTGCTTGCGCGGGTAATTGCGAAATAAGATTGGCAATATAACCCGGAGCTTGCATAGCAGTTATCACAACCGTAAGATAACGGGTGATCTGATTTATCTTTTTACGACCGCTTTCACCTTCTTTCTGCAGTTTCTGGAAATATGGAATTGCCATACCCAATAACTGGATAACGATTGAAGCTGAAATATAAGGCATAATACCCAGAGCAAAGATGGAAGCATTGCTGAACGCTCCACCGGAGAACATATTAAGCAAGCCTAAAAGTCCGCCCGAAGACTGACTCTTTAATGCCATCAACTGTTGTGGGTCCACACCAGGGATAGTCACATACGATCCAAACCTGTAGATAAGAATTAGGCCTAAAGTATAGCCTATCCGTCTACGAAGTTCGTCTATCTTATAAATGTTTTTTATAGTCTGAAAGAAGCGTTTCATTAAGTTCAGAGTTTTGTGACAGTTCCACCTACTGATTCGATTGCCTGGATTGCTTTAGCTGAGAATGCATTGGCTGTAACATCCATTTTTGCTTTCAGTTCGCCACGACCTAATATTTTAAGAAGGTCATTTTTACCAAGAAGACCGTTTTCCCTGAGAATTTCAGGAGTTATAACGTTTAAGCCTCTGGTTTCAGCAAGTTTTTCAAGCACGTCAATATTCAGTCCGGTATATTCTACCCTGTTTATATTTCGGAAGCCACCTTTAGGCACACGGCGGAACAAAGGCATCTGACCGCCTTCAAAACCACGTTTGTGTTTGTAACCTGAACGGGATTTGGCACCTTTATGCCCGCGGGTAGATGTTCCACCACGTCCTGATCCCTGGCCACGACCAATTCGTTTATCAGTTTTTGTAGCGCCTTCTGCCGGCTTTAAATTACTTAGATCCATGTTATATACTTTCTATAAAGGGATTGACAATTAAATTTCTTCCACTTTCAATAAATGGCTGATAGCTTTTATCATGCCTTCTATCTGGGGGGTTGCTACATGATCAACAGGGCGGTTCATTTTGCTGATGCCAAGTGCACGTAGTGTACGTTTCTGACGTTCGGGTTGTTTAATACCACTTTTAATTTGTGTGATTCTCACGTTTCTCATCGCGCTATATTTTTAGTGGTTAACCGTTAAAAACTTTGTCCATGCTTATACCACGTAACTGAGCTACTGAATGAGCATCTCTGAGTTGGCAAAGTCCTTCGATAGTTGCTTTAACAACACTGTGAGGATTTGACGAGCCTTTTGATTTAGCCAATACATCTTTAACTCCAACGCTTTCGAGTACTGCACGCATTGCACCACCGGCTATAACACCAGTACCTGCGGTTGCGGGTTTCATGAAAACTAAAGCTCCGCCGTATTTACCTAATTGTTCGTGAGGAATTGTTCCTTTAAAAACAGGTATACGCACCAGGTTTTTCTTGGCATCTTCAATTCCTTTAGCAATTGCAGCCTGTACTTCCTTAGCTTTACCAAGACCGTGACCAACAATTCCGTTTTCGTTTCCAACTACAACAATAGCTGAGAAAGTGAAAGTACGACCTCCTTTGGTAACCTTAGTAACGCGCTGTATGGAGACGAGCCTGTCCTTAAGTTCGGTATCGCTCGATTTAACTCTGTTTGTGATTGTGTTTGCCATAGCTGTAATTAAAATTTGATGCCACCTTCTCTGGCTGAATCAGCCAGGGCTTTTACTCTACCGTGATACAGATAACCGTTACGATCGAAAACTACTGTCAGAATTCCGCTTTCGAGGGCGCGTTCTGCTATTAGTTTTCCAACGAGTTTGGCTTGCTCACTCTTGGTAACTTTTTGATCCGCTATACCTTTAGCGCGTGATGATGCAGCTGCTAATGTTGTACCCGACTGATCATCGATCAACTGTACATATATATCTTTATTGCTGCGGAAAACTGTCATGCGTGGGCGCTCGCCGCTACCAGTAATGGTTTTGCGAACACGTTTCTTGATCTTCAGTCTCCTGTATTCTTTATCTACTTTGAATGACATCGATTAAAAGTATTATGCTGTTCTCAATGATTATTTATCCGATGCTGATTTACCAGCTTTACGTTTCAGTACTTCGCCTACAAACTTGATACCTTTTCCTTTGTATGGTTCTGGTTTGCGCAGCGACCTGATTTTAGCAGCTACCTGGCCGATAAGTTGTTTATCGTGCGATACCATTGTAATAATGGGGTTCTTTCCTCTTTCTGTAATAGCGCTAACCTGAATTTCGGTTGGCAATTCGAAAAAGAAGTTGTGTGAGTAGCCCAGTGCAAGTTCGATAGTCTGACCTACAACTACAGCTTTGTAACCAACACCAACCAGTTCCTGCTGCACTGTAAATCCTTCGCTGACACCTTTAACCATGTTAAAAAGCAGTGAACGGTACAATCCGTGCATTGAACGGTGACGTTGTTGTTCGGTTGGGCGCTGAACAAGCAGCTGATTATCTTCAACCTTAACGATAATATCCGGATCTACCTGTTGTTTCAGCTCACCTTTGGAACCTTTAATGGTAACAAGGTTTTTATCTGACACTGTGATTGTAACTCCGGAAGGAACCGTAATCGGCAATTTTCCAATTCTCGACATTCTTATTTCCTCCTTTTTATTAGCTAACGTAACAAATTACTTCGCCACCTACATTTTGGGTTTTAGCATCCTTATCAGTCATAAGTCCGTGTGATGTGGACACTATGGCTATTCCAAGTCCGTTAAGAACCCGTGGAAGGTTGTCGTTACCAACATATCGGCGTAAACCTGGTTTACTAACCCTTTCAATCTGCGTAATTGCTGATTGCTTGGTTACAGGGTGGTATTTGAGAGCGATCTTAATAACACCAGGTTTTGTATCTTCTTCAAATTTGAAGTTTAGAATGTATCCCTGGTCGAAGAGGATTTTTGTTATCTCCTTCTTGAGATTAGATGCAGGAATTTCAACAACCCTGTGGTTGGCCATCACGGCATTCCTTATTCTAGTAAGATAATCTGCAATCGGATCTGTGATCATTTTGTATCTTATAATTAATTGTTTCTGTATTTATTTTACCAGCTGGCTTTTTTAACGCCCGGGATTAAGCCGTCGAGAGCCATGAAACGGAAGTTGATACGGGAAACTCCGAATTGCCTCATATATCCTTTTGGCCTGCCTGTAATTTTGCAACGGTTGTGCAAGCGGATCGGATTTGAGTTTTTTGGTAATTTCTGTAATCCAACATAGTCGCCGGCAGCTTTGAGAGCAGCACGTTTAGCAGCATATTTATCTACCAGTTTCTGCCGTTTTACCTCTCTAGCTTTTAATGATTCTTTTGCCATAGTATTGTAGGTTATTTCTTAAAGGGTAAACCAAATTCTTTTAACAGTGCCATGCATTCCTTGTCAGTTTTGGCTGTAGTAACGAATGTAATATCCATTCCGTTAATTTTCAAAACCTTATCGATAACTACTTCAGGGAATATGATCTGTTCGGTAATTCCCATGGTATAGTTACCACGGCCGTCGAAACCTTTCGCGTTAATTCCACGGAAGTCACGTACACGTGGTATTGCAATAGCAACAAGCCTGTCGAGGAATTCGTACATCTGCTGACCTCTTAGTGTTACGCGAACGCCTACCGGCATATTCTTACGCAACTTGAAGTTGGAGATATCCTTTTTTGACTTGGTTGAAACAGCTTTTTGACCAGCGATTGCTGTCATTTCGGCTACGCCAACGTCTATAATTTTTTTATCCGATATAGCAGTTCCAAGTCCCTGGTTCAAACAGATTTTAACCAGTTTAGGAACCTGCATATGATTTTTGTACTGGAACTGTTCCGTTAAAGCGGGAACTACTTCCTTGTGGTACTTTTCCTTTAGGCGAGCTGAATATTCCATTATTTAATTACCTCCCCGGATTTTTTTGAAACTCTGACAGTTTTATTGGTCTTTTCATCTTTCTTACGGCTGATGCGGGTAGCTTTTCCGCTTCCATCAACAAGCATAAGGTTTGAGATGTGAATAGGCATTTCCTGTTTGACGATACCGCCTTTAGGATTTTTAGCGTTTGGTTTTGAATGTTTGGTCGCAAGATTAACATTCTCAACAATAGCTTTGTAGGATTCTACTTCCACTTCCAATACTTTCCCGGTTTTCCCTTTCGAGTCTCCGGCAAGGATCTTCACGTTATCCCCTTTTTTGATATGAACTTTCGTACTCATAGTTTCTTTTGATTAAAGCACTTCAGGTGCGAGTGAAACAATTTTCATGTACTGCTTTTCCCTGAGTTCCCTTGAAACCGGCCCGAAGATACGGGTTCCGATCATTTCGCCGGCAGTGTTGATAAGGACTACTGCATTGTCGTCGAACCTGATGTAAGAACCGTCGGCACGACGTATTTCCTTACTTGTGCGAACTATAACAGCTTTAGCAACTGTACCTTTCTTGATATTACCTGAGGGAAGGGCTTTTTTCACCGAAACGATGATCTTATCGCCCACGGAGGCATACTTCCTGTTAGTGCCACCCAGCACTCTTATACAGAGTACCTCTTTAGCACCGCTGTTATCGGCTACCGTAAGTCTTGATTCCTGCTGTATCATAATTATTTAGCTCTTTCAATGATTTCAACTAATCTCCAGCATTTTGTCTTGCTCAGAGGACGGGTTTCGGAAATGCGTACTGTATCACCAATACCACATTCATTGTTTTCGTCGTGTGCAGCAAATGTTGAGGTCTTTTTTACAAACTTGTGGTATTTAGGGTGCTTTACGCGCCTTTCGACCTGAACGACAATGGATTTCTCCATTTTATTGCTTACAACAAGACCTGTTTTTTCTTTTCTGAGGTTTCTTTCTTCCATTGCTGTGAAAATTATTGTTTGTTAGCCTTGTTAGCTGCTGCCGATTCTAATTTCCGCTTGTGCAATTCGGTAACCAAACGGGCTACTGTTCTGCGATAAGCTTTAATTTTGTTTGGGTTCTCTAATGGAGAAACAGCATGGTTCATTTTCAGTTTGTTAAGCTGCATGCGTTCTTCGTCGAGTCTTTCAATCAACTCGGGAGTTGATAGTTCACGGATAACTTCTTGTTTCATTTTGCTTCTATTATACTGTTGGCAACTCTTGATTGTCGGTTAGCCAGGTTAAGCTAATTTTTCTTCATAATCCCTGCGAACAACGTATTTCACGGCGATCGGCAGTTTCTGTGAACCTAAGCGGCAGGCTTCCTTTGCAATTTCTTGCGGTACACCTTCCAACTCGAAAAGTAATCTTCCGGGTGTAACACGTGCAACGAAATATTCAGGAGCACCTTTACCTTTACCCATACGTACTTCGGCAGGTTTCTTGGTAACAGGTTTGTCAGGGAAGATACGGATCCACAACTGGCCTTCACGTTTCATGTAACGGGTGATTGCCTGACGGGCTGCTTCTATCTGACGACCGGTAAGCCACACTTCTTCAAGCGCTTTGATACCAAATGAACCGAAAGATAGTTCAGATCCGCGTTTTGCGTTTCCTTTCATTTTACCCTTCTGCTGCTTCCTGTATTTTGTTCTTTTAGGCTGTAACATCGCTAAAACTATATGATGATGAGTACTTTATTCCTTTATTTATTTTTTATTCCTTGGGCGACGGTCTCCACCACGATCTCCTCCACGGTCGCTTCCACGATCACGGTCACGATCTCCGCGTGGACCACCTTTACGATCAGGACGACCCTGGCCATGTGCCGGTTTGTTGTCCTTAACAATATTGTCTGTTCCTGGTACGAGGTCTACTTTCCCGTAGATTTCACCTTTCATGATCCAGGTTTTGATTCCAAGCTTGCCGTATGTTGTCTGAGCTTCAGCAAGAGCGTAATCGATATCTGCACGTAATGTATGCAAAGGAATACGTCCTTCTTTGAATTGCTCGCGGCGTGCCATTTCAGCTCCACCCAAACGACCTGATATCTGAACTTTCATCCCTTCGGCACCAACACGCATTGCTGCTGTGATAGCGGTTTTGATAGCCCTGCGGTATGAAATACGTCCTTCCAACTGGCGTGCAATGGTATTACCTACAATTACAGCATCTAATTCAGGACGTTTAATTTCTGAAATGTTTATCTGAACTTCTTTACCAGTCAGTTTCTTCAACTCTTCTTTGAGCTTGTCAACTTCCTGTCCAGCCTTGCCTATAATGATACCAGGGCGGGCAGTATTGATTGTGACAGTTACCAACTTGAGGGTACGTTCGATAATGATGTGCGAGATACCTGCTTTTGACAGACGTGCATTCAAATACTTACGGATTTGATCGTCTTCAACAAGTTTACTTGCAAATTTCTTACCACCGTACCAGTTAGAATCCCATCCTTTTACGATACCTAACCTGTTGCCGATCGGATTACACTTTTGTCCCATTAGGCTTTTGGATTATTTGTTACTATTTCAGTTTCTTCTTTTTTCGCTTTGCTGCCAAGTATAACTGTTACATGGTTTGAGCGTTTTTTAATACGGTGTGCACGTCCCTGTGGTGCTGGCTGAACCCTCTTTAGTGAGCGGCCGCCGTCAACTTTAACCTCTTTTACGAAGAGATTGCTGTCTTCCATACGTACACCTTCGTTTTTAACCTGCCAGTTGGCGAGAGCTGATTTCAACAGCTTCTGCAACTTTTCAGCGGCATAGTTAGGTGTATGTTGCAGAATGTGCAATGCGTTTTCTACATTTTTCCCATTAACCAGGTCGGCTACAAGCCTCATTTTCCTGGGTGAGGAAGGGCAGTCGTTCAATTTGGCAAAGAACAATGTCTTGTTTGCCTCTTTTCTTGCCTCAGCTGAATTATGTTTTCTTGCTCCCATTGTTGCTAAGTCTTATTACTTCTTACCTTTATTTCCAGCATGTCCCCTGAAAATTCGGGTAGGGCTGAATTCTCCTAGTTTATGTCCAACCATGTTTTCGGTTACATATACAGGAATAAATTTATTCCCGTTATGAACAGCTATAGTCTGGCCTACGAAGTCAGGGGTTATAGTTGATGACCTTGACCATGTTTTGATTACAACTTTCTTTTTACTTTCAATCAGGTCAAGAACCTTTTTTTCAAGTCTGAAATCAATGAAGGGGCCTTTTTTAAGCGAACGGCTCATAATGCTTTATGTATTAAATTACTTCTTCCTTCTTTCGATGATGTATTTGTTCGAAGCGTTTGTCTTCGAGCGGGTTTTGAAGCCCTTAGCTGGAGTGCCCTTACGGGTACGTGGGTGTCCACCGGTAGCTCTACCTTCGCCTCCACCCATTGGGTGATCGACAGGGTTCATTACTACAGGACGGGTACGTGGTCTGCGGCCAAGCCAGCGTGAGCGGCCTGCTTTTCCAGAGATTTCAAGTTGATGATCACCGTTCGATACCATTCCTACAGTAGCTTTGCAAGTTTGCAAGATAAAGCGGGTTTCGCCTGAAGGCATTCTAACAACTGCGAACTTACCGTCACGTGACATCAACTGTGCTGATGCACCGGCGCTACGAACCAACTTTGCACCTTGGCCTGGACGTAGCTCGATGTTATGAATCATGGTACCGAAAGGTATCTCGCTCATAAAAAGTGCATTTCCTACTTCAGGAGCTGCTCCTAAACCAGATACTAATTCCTGGCCAACTTTAAGTCCATTAGGAGCAATGATGTAACGTTTTTCGCCGTCGGCATACCATAACAGGGCGATACGGCCTGTACGGTTCGGATCATACTCAATCGTCTTTACAACGGCTGGAATATTATCTTTTTCGCGTTTGAAATCGATTACACGGTAGTGTTGTTTATTACCACCACCCATGTAACGCATAGTCATTTTGCCGTCGTGATTACGACCACCAGACTTATGCTGAGGTTCAAGCAAACTTTTCTCGGGCACCGAAGTGGTGATTTCGTCGAAGGTGCTGATAACCTTGAAACGCTGACCAGGTGTGGTTGGTTTAAATTTCTTGAGAGCCATTATTCCTTAGATATTGCTGTAAAAATCTATTGATTCGCCTTTAGCTAACGTGATGATAGCCTTTTTAAATGAATTGGTCTTACCGGATAAAACCCCTGCTTTGGTAAAGCGTGATTTACGTTTGCCGGCATATGTCATGGTATTGACTTCTTCCACTTCAACGCCATACAATTCCTTGACAGCTTTTTTGATTTGCAATTTGTTGGCACGTTTGTCCACAACAAATCCATATCGTCCCAGCTTTTCGCCAAGAGCTGTCATTTTTTCGGTTATGATCGGCTTGATGATGATACCCATCGCTATTATTATTTAGTGTTATTGCTAACGGTGTTATTAATTTTCGAACGATTTTTCAATTTCATTAACTGAACTTACAAGAAGTATCAGGTTTTGTGCATTGAGAATATCGAATGTATTCAGGTCGCAGGCACGGGTTACTTTTGCTTTTTTCAGGTTGCGCGATGAAAGCACAATGTTCTGGATATTTTCAGGTGTAACCAATAATGTTTTGCGTCCGTTTAATTTGAGCGCTGTAAGAACTGCGGCATAAGAACTGGTTTTTGGAGCTTCGAAGTTGAAATCCTCAATAACCATGATGTTGTTCTCTTTTAACTTATAAGCCAATGCAGATAAACGAGCCAGCTTTTTAAGTTTTTTGTTCAGTTTGAAACTATAGTCGCGTGGTTGTGGACCGAATGCGCGGGCTCCGCCTCTGAACAATGGTGATTTACGGCTACCTGCACGTGCACCACCGGTGCCTTTTTGTTTCTTCAGTTTCTTTGTACTTCCGCTTACCATTGATTTCTCAAGTGAAGCGTGTGTACCCTGACGTTGGTTAGCAAGATACTGTTTGGTATCAAGATAGATGGCGTGATCGTTAGGTGTTGCTTCGAAAACACTTTCGTTGAGCGTAACCGTTTTGTCAGTCTTTTCGCCTTTGATGTTATATACTACTAGCTCCATCTTTCAACAATTACATATGAACCATTTGCTCCTGGTACGGAACCTTTTATTACAAGCAGATTTTTTTCAGTAACTATCTTCAGAATCTGGAGGTTGATCATTTTAACGCGATCTACACCCATATGGCCTGCCATACGCATTCCTTTGAAAACTTTACTTGGGTAGGATGAAGCACCTACTGATCCCGGAGCTCTCAACCGGTTGTGCTGTCCGTGAGTTGCACCACCTACACCAGCAAAGCCGTGACGGCGAACAACACCCTGGAAACCTTTACCTTTGGTAGTTCCGACTACATCAATAAATTCTCCTTCTTCGAAGATATCCACTTTGAGGATATCACCAAATGTTTTCTGATGATCCACTTCAAAACGTGTGAACTCAGCAACTACACGTTTAGGTGTAATACCAGCCTTTTTGAAATGGCCCATTTCAGCTTTGTTCGAATGCTTTTCCTTTTTATCCTCGTAGGCGAGTTGAATGGCTTCGTAACCGTCATTCTCCATTGTCCTGACCTGGGTCACAAAGCAAGGACCAGCTTCAATAACTGTGCAAGCCACGTTTTTGCCGTTGGCGTCGAACATGCTGGTCATTCCTATTTTTTTTCCGATAATTCCTGACATTATATCGAGATATTAATGTTTCTTTTTTGATTCTTTAAACTACAAACCTGATTATGATCAGATCTTAATTTCTACTTCCACTCCGCTAGGTAACTCCAGTTTCATCAAAGCATCAATAGTTTTGGCTGTTGAGCTGTAGATATCCAGTAACCTTTTGTAAGAACTCAATTCGAACTGCTCCCGCGATTTTTTATTTACAAAAGTCGATTTAAGAACAGTGTAGATTTTTTTGTCGGTTGGAAGAGGAATCGGCCCGTTAACAATTGCACCGGTCAATTTCACCGTCTTCACGATCTTTTCGGCAGATTTATC
>CAIRMR010000118.1 GCA_903879715.1 uncultured Bacteroidales bacterium | reverse complement strand
GAACAGGTAATTGAGAAACTGGGCGAAGTGGAAAAAGTGTACCTCACCGGTGCCTTTGCACACGGAAAGGAAAGTGCCGATATCGAAATATTGCTGGTTGGCGGTGATGTTGATACCGCTTATCTCGAAAGACTTATTATAAAGGCCGGCAAACTGATTAAACGAAACATACTCTATAAACTTATGCCTACCCTGCAGTTCGATTCCTACTTTGCAAGCCAGGGGAAAGAAAATTTACTGCTTCTGTGGAAACAAAATAACTAGTGACTAGTGACTAGTGACTGGTAACTTGCATAATAGACGAATTAATTTAAGCCATTTTCGTAAAGAAAGATGTGACTGAAAGGGCGAAGCTGTGGAAACAAAAGGAACTTAGCGAAGCGAGGGAACGACAGAGCGAAGGAGCGAAAAGGCGAGAGAGCGCAGCGAACACTTTAACAACATACTCACATTATCGTATTATCGCATTATCAAATTAACACATTAACGCATTATCACATTAGCTCATTCTAAAGACAAATAATGAAGTTATAAAGACTTAACATAGAGTTCTGAAGACTTATTGATGAGTTCCTTAAACCAAAAGCCAGTATCTGAAAATTCTTTTAGGGTTACAACCATAAAAACTATACTACAATTTAGTATATTTGTGGGTATAACCTATTAACCAACCGGAATGATATACAGCGGGCAGGCTTGCCTGATGCAAGCAGGGACCTCAAGAGCGTAACGAATAAATTCCAAAATTTTCAAATTTTCACATAAGCACATTCCCTTCACTATTCACTGTTCACTATTCACTATTCATTATTCACTGTTCACTAAATTAAAGCTCTCCAATTAAAACCATGAAAAACTTCGCCCTAATCGGTGCCGCCGGTTACATCGCTCCCCGCCATATGAAAGCCATTAAGGAAACAGGCAATAACCTGGTATGTGCTCTTGATCCGTATGACGGTATCGGTATTATGGACAGCTATTTCCCGGAAGCCGATTTCTTTACCGAGCCCGAACGCTTCGACCGCCACCTGGATAAATTACGGAGGCAAGGCGATAAAAAAATAGACTTTGTGAGTATCTGTAGCCCCAACTATATGCACGACGCTCATATCCGTATGGCATTGCGTAACCAGGCTCATGCTATTTGCGAAAAACCTTTGGTTCTAAATCCCTGGAACCTGGATGCTTTACAGGAAATAGAACAGGAAACAGGTAAGAAAATATACACTATATTGCAACTCAGGCTTCATCCAGCTATTGTGGAGTTGAAGGAAAAGGTAAATAGAGAAATGGAAAATGGTAAGGTGTATGAGGTTGATTTAACGTATATGACCAGCCGCGGCAAATGGTACTTTACTTCCTGGAAAGGTGACAGCCAGAAAAGCGGTGGGGTAGCAACCAACATAGGCGTACATTTTTTTGATATGCTGGGCTGGATCTTTGGCGAATTTAAAGGCGTAGAACTCGAAATTAACAAATCCGAAAAGGCCGGTGGGAAACTCTATTTTGAAAAGGCCAATGTAAACTGGTTTTTAAGCGTGGATGATAAGGACCTGCCTGCTGAAGCCATAAATGCCGGGAAACGAACCTATCGTAAAATAAATATCGAAGGACAGGAACTGGAATTTAGTGAGGGTTTTGCTGATTTGCATACTACTTCCTACAAAGATATCCTGGCAGGTGGTGGTTTTGGGGTTAATGATGTAAAGAAAGCGATTCAGATTGTTAGCGGAATAAGAAGCAGCAAACTTTTAGAACCAGTATAAATCTCACCCACTATTCACTATTCTCTTTTCACTATTCACTAATAACAAGCTTCACTTACCCCATGTTATTCAACTCCATCCACTTCGCCCTCTTCTTCGTAGTGGTTACAACCTTCTACTTCCTGCTGCCTCATAAGTACAGGTGGATGCTTTTATTAAATAATTATTACATTTAGCGTAGTAAAAAGAAGTATCACTTCTTGATAATATAATTTATTTCTAAATCATACTAAGAACAACTAATTTCAGGTTACTTACTAGCAGTTCTAAAATCAGATCATTCTACTACCAATTAAATATTATCAAATCATGAAAGTCCTTATACTCGCTGGAGGCCTCGGCTCCCGGTTATCGGAAGAGACCACATTAAAGCCAAAGCCAATGGTTGAAATTGGAGGTAAACCTATACTTTGGCATATCATGAAGATATATTCGTCTTTCGGTTTTAATGAATTTATCATTCTTTGCGGTTATAAGGGATATATGATAAAGGAATATTTTGCACATTATTTCCTTCATATGGCTGACATTACTGTTGATATGACAAACAATACAATTACTAATCATATAAACCATGCTGAACCCTGGAAAGTAACATTGGTAGATACAGGATTGGATACCATGACTGGGGCGCGTATTAAAAAAGTGAGAGATTATATCGGAAACGAACCATTTATGCTCACATATGGTGATGGCGTTTCGGATGTAGATATTAATGAGCTGCTCTCATTTCATAAGAGGCACGGGAAAGCAATTACTATTACTGCTGTGCAACCTGAAGGCCGATATGGATCTTTAGTTATTAATGATGATCAAAAAGTACTTGCATTTCAGGAAAAACCAAAAGGGGATGGAGCCTGGATCAATGCAGGTTTTTTTGTGTGTCAGCCTGAAGTTTTTGATTATATCCCTGATGGAGAGCAGATAATATTCGAAAGAGAACCTTTGGAAGGATTAGCAAGAGAAGGACAACTTTATACATACAAACATGAAGGATTCTGGAAACCAATGGATACACAACGAGACAAAGGCCAAATGGAAGAATTAATTGAAAAAAACAAAGCACCATGGATCCGCTGGTAGACATAACTTCACTAACGAATTTTTATAGAGGGCGGAAAGTCTTAATTACCGGACATACAGGTTTTAAAGGCTCTTGGTTAACCATTTTATTGCATTGGCTTGGAGCTGATGTATACGGGTATGCTTTAAAACCTCCTACTTTCCCAAGTTTGTACGAAGTAGCTAAAGTTGACCAAATCATATCTTCTACTATTGGAGACATCAGAGATTATAATTTATTACTTAAAACTATAAATAAAGTTCAGCCTGAGGTTATAATCCACATGGCAGCTCAGGCACTAGTTAGGGAATCCTATAAAAATCCACGGGAAACTTATGAGATTAATGTAATGGGAACAGTAAACCTTTTAGATGCAGCCAGGCAAGTTAGCAGTGTAAAGGCAATTCTCAATGTCACAACAGACAAATGTTATGAAAATAAAGAATGGCACTGGGGATATCGAGAAAATGAGCCAATGGGTGGATATGATCCCTACTCTAACAGTAAAGGATGTTCAGAATTAGTTACGTCCTCATTTAGGAATTCTTTTTTCAATTCGAAAGACTATGAGAAACATGGCCTCGCGTTGGCTTCTGCACGAGCAGGCAATGTAATAGGAGGCGGTGATTGGGCTGAAGACAGATTAATACCTGATTTTATCCGCGCAATATTAAATGGTGAAAAAGTAAAAATCCGAAGTCCCTATGCAATCCGTCCATGGCAACATGTACTGGAACCGTTAACTGGCTATTTAGAACTTTGTAAAAAATTATACACAGAGGGTTCACTTTATGCAGAAGGATGGAATTTCGGTCCAGATGACAATGATGCAAAAAATGTAGAATGGATAACAGAAAAGATCTGTGAATTATGGGGAAATGGTGCTTCATTTGAATTAGATAATTCTATTCAACCACATGAAGCAAGTTATTTAAAATTAGATTGTTCAAAATCGAAAAGCTTATTGCATTGGAAACCCAGATGGAATATTGAAACTACACTACAAATGATTGTAGAATGGACTAAGGCTTACCAAAACAATGTCGATATGAGGCATTATAGTCTTACCCAGATAGAGAAATATTTCATAAAGAATATAACATATTGAGTTAACATAAAACGATGAAGGATTTTAAAGTAATACGGCAGGAAATAATTCAGAAAACTATTGAATATTATCATGCAAAGTTTTCGTTAACGGAATTTATACCTGGGAAATCTAGAGTAAATTATGCCGGCCGCATATTTGATCAAAATGAATTGGTTAATGCAGTAGAAGCATCCCTTGATTTCTGGCTGACTGAAGGTAGATTCTCTGAAGAATTTACCGAAAAAATATCTGATTTTTTGGGAATAGAGCATGTTTTACTAACAAATTCAGGTTCTTCTGCTAATCTCCTTGCATTCTCGGCACTGACTTCTGAAAAATTAGGAGAAAAACGGTTGCAGCCCGGCGATGAAGTTATTTCTGTAGCAGCTGGTTTTCCAGCAACAGTAACTCCAATAATTCAGTATGGTTTAGTGCCCGTATTTGTTGATGTTGACTTTCCGACCTATAATATAGATATTGAAATGATGCGTAAAGCCATCACTTCTAAAACCCGCTGCATATTTATAGCTCATACGCTAGGGAATCCCTTCAATATAGATGAAGTGATGAAATTAGCCACTGAAAATAACTTATGGGTAATTGAAGATAATTGTGATGCTTTTGGTAGTGAATATAAAGGGAAGAAAACCGGCACATTTGGACATCTTTCTACTATATCATTTTATCCTGCACACCATATCACAACAGGAGAAGGAGGAGCAATTTGTACTAATGACCCTCAATTAGCCAGCCTTGTGCGCGCTTTCCGCGATTGGGGCCGCGATTGTTATTGTGCCGGTGGTGAAAATAACACCTGTGGAAAGCGGTTTTCACAACAGTTTGGAGATCTTCCTTTTGGTTTTGACCATAAATATGTATACTCTGAAATTGGCTACAACCTTAAAATGACCGATATTCAAGCTGCTATTGGAGCAGCCCAGGTCGAAAAACTACCTTATTTCTGTGAACGCCGGAAAGAAAACTTTAAAAAATGGTCAATGATTTTTTCTAAGTGGCCGGAATATTTTATCCTGCCTGAAGCTACTGAAGATTCCGATCCAGCATGGTTTGCATTTATTGTAACTATAAAGGAAGGATCACCTTTTAACCGCGACAAAATTACAAGCTACTTTAATGATAAGCTAATTGAAACACGTAATCTTTTCGCGGGGAATATGACTAAACAACCCGGTTTTATAGATAAAAACTGGAGAATAGCAGATCACCTGAATAACACTGATTACATTATGAACAACACTTTTTTCCTTGGTACATATCCTGGCCTTACGGAAGAAATGTTTGATTATACCGAACGCATTCTTGAAGAATTTATAGCTTCTGTAAAAAAATAGTAATGGCTATTATTAAAAAGTATTCTGCAAGAATAGTAAAAATTCAGAACTCTATCGATGGAGTTTACACTCTCATACTGGAATCACTTGGCAAACCATTCAAATATAATCCAGGTCAATTTTTACACCTAGCTATTGATGAGTATGATCCTGCAGGACAATGGCCGGATTCCCGATGCTTTAGTATGCAATCCTCACCAGATGACGAACTAATAAAAATAACTTATTCTATTAAGGGTAAATTTACTGGTCGGATGCAACAAGAGTTAAAACCGGGCAATCATGTTACATTAAAACTTCCGTATGGTGATCTTTTCACTCAGCAACACAATAAATCTAATACAGTTTTTATAGCCGGCGGCACAGGTATTACACCATTCTTATCTCTTTTTACACATGATTCTTTTCAGACATACATCAAACCACGTATTTATCTTGGATTTCGTTCTAAGACCTATAATATTTATGAGGATGAACTGAAAGCTGTTAAACATTGTGAATTGAGAGTCTACTACGAAAATATTGATGGCCTCATTGAAATCAACGAAATTTTTTTCGATAATGGTAAATTATGCGATTATTTCATTTCCGGACCTCCTGTTATGATTAGAACTTTCAAAGAATTTTTAATACGGAATGGAGTACTTTCTAACCAGATCCTCACTGATGATTGGGAGTAGCAATTTTTTATTATCACTAAAAAGAACGTCAAAACAATAACTAATTATTTTAACACATTCGAATCCATAAACATACCAAGACCATGATTTCCTTCAGACATGACAATTATTTCTTTGAATTGAGTACGCCTCACTATGAGCTACCTGTTTTTGGTTATAAAGTAGGTGAATTGAGGGTAATTAAAAATACACAAGACACGACAGATTATATACCATTTACTGAATTTAAAGGCTATATCAAAGAAAATGGAATAAGAATTTGCACGTTTCGAGGAAAGGAAAATATTCATATAATTCGATTGCTGGAAAGCATTGGATTCCAATTTGTAAGTACCTATAATGTAGTAAATTGCAGTAAGGAGGAATTTGCCGAGATTAAAACTGATGGAAAAATTAAAATCGAGTTGGCAAATCAAAAAGATTACGAAAAGATTCTTGAAATAGAACGGACTGTTTTTGACGCTTCTACATTTTCGATTGATCCTTTGATTGAAGAAGAAATTGCATCAAAAAGAAATGCAATCAGAGTCAAGTCCCATTTTAATAAACCAAATCACCGAATTTATATTAGCCGGGTAGATAATAATATTGCCGGATTTATACAGTTTATTGCAGATATTGAAAACAAAAAAGCTGATACACTAAATGCGGGAATACATCCCCAATATCAAAACATGAAAATTGGGAAAGCATTGTTCTCAAAAGCTTTCAAAACCCTGTTTGATGAAGGATGCGAAATGATTACAAGTGATTACAGTACCCAGAATATTGGCTCCGGAAAGCTTCATATTTTATGCAATTTCAGAATCATTCATCAGGAAATACATCTTCGATATTTTAGCTTATAATTGTTTCTCGCAATAAGCAGTTATAGAGGAGTAGTATTTTTTGATATTATTTAACAATCCAGGAAAATATCCCATGAAGGTTACAACATATATTGTTAGTTTTTTAAAAGATCGGGGTATTGATACCGTATTTGAACTGCAGGGGGGTATGATAACCCGGATAATTGATGAAATTCATCGGATTGGTGGAATACAGATTGTAAGCATGCACCATGAGCAAGCTGCGGCTTTTGCAGCTGATGCCTATGCAAGGATTAAAAATAAACCTGGAATTGCACTTGCCACAAGCGGACCAGGTGCAACAAATCTAATAACAGGAATCGGTAGCTGTTATTTTGATTCTGTTCCAGCTATTTTCATAACCGGACAAGTTAATATAAATGAACAAAAAGGAGATAAAACTACCCGCCAAATAGGATTTCAGGAAACAGATATTGTATCAATTGTAAAACCGATTACTAAGGCGGCTTTTGCAATCGCTTCTGCTGATGAAATTCCAGCTGTTTTCGAAAACGCATATAGAATTAGTATGGAAGGGAGACCTGGCCCTGTATTGATTGATATACCAATGAACTTACAGAACCAGGAAATATCTGATTCTGCTTATACCACTCAAATAGTTGATAGCCCAAATAAAACCAAACCCCAAATTGCGGATTATTTTGACGAATTTACAGCAGCATTAAAAAGCAGTAATAGACCGTTATGTCTGGCGGGCAGGGGAATCAGGGCTGCAGGTGTTACAGATGCTTTTGTCCAATTTATTGAAGGTTACAACTTACCAGTTGTTACTTCACTATTAGCTGTTGATGTAATTCCTTTTAGTCATCCCAACCGTGTTGGATTTATTGGTACTTACGGCAATCGATGGGCTAATTATGCTCTAGGGAATTGTGACCTGCTTATTGTTCTCGGAAGCCGGCTTGACCTGAGACAAACGGGAATAGATGTAGATACTTTTCAGGAAAATAAAAGAATATTTCACATAGATATAGATAATGCAGAATTAAACAATCGAGTTAATCGCTGCACAACATTGAATATTGACCTTAATGATTTTTTTATCGAAACGACTGAATTCATAAATATATCATATAGGCAAGATCATTGGTTTAAGGAAATAAAATCTAAATATCACTCTTTACCAGATACTCACGAATTAAAAGAAATAAAGGGAATTAATCCCAATATGTTTTTACATTCACTTTCACAGGCATCACATGCTGCTGATGCGTATACTACTGATGTTGGAAATAACCAGATGTGGTCCGCACAATCATTAGAGATTCAGTTGGGCCAGCATTTCCTTTCATCAGGAGGAATGGGTGCAATGGGGTATTCACTTCCGGCTGCAATTGGAGCAGCATATGCACTTAAAAATTCACCAATCGTTTGTATTTCCGGAGATGGAGGTTTCCAGATAAATATACAGGAACTTCAGACAATAGCGAGAAATAATCTCCCAATCAAAATTATAATCCTTAACAACCATTGTCTTGGTATGATCCGGCAATTTCAGGATGCTTACTTTGACAGTTGCTATCAATCAACTGTTTGGGGCTATAATGCTCCGGATTTTGAAAAAGTAGCAATAGCATACGGGATTGGGGCATACAGTATTTCAGAACCTGAAGAAATCGAGAATGGCCTGTCGCTTCTATGGGCAAATCCACTATCCCCTTTTCTGCTGAATGTAAATATAGATGTTCATACCAATGTTTACCCTAAAATGATGTTTGGCAGCCCTATTACAAAAATGGAGCCTTTAACAGACATTTAAATGCAATAAGAAAACTGACTGCCTGGATTTTTTATTTTAGTTCCTTCTGAAGTAACTAAAATTATTATTAATACAATTCAACAATTCCGAAATGGAAACAATCCATCAATTTTCAAGACCCAACAGAATAGGCCGATTAATGCAATCCGAAATCAGGAACATGTCAATCGAATGTGATAGAGTAGGTGGTATTAATCTATCTCAAGGTATAAGCAATCTACCTTTGTCATCTTTTATAAAAGACGGATCAATAAAGGCAATTGAAGAAGGCATAAATTACTATACTCGGTACGATGGCGTTCAGGAACTTAGGGAGGCTATTGCTTTAAAGACCAACACATACAATAACATCAAATGTGACCCAAGCAAGAATATTATAGTTTCAGCAGGTGCTACAGGTGCATTTTATTGTGCATGTTTAGCACTATTAAATCCAGGCGACGAAGTAATAATGTTTGAACCCTACTATGGATACCACATAAACACACTTTATGCGGCTGAGGCAATTCCTGTTTATGTTAAAATGACACCTCCTGCCTGGACATTTAAAATAGCGGATCTTGAAGCTGTAATTACTCCTCGGACAAAGGCTATAATGATTAACACACCTTCAAATCCATCCGGAAAAGTGTTTACATCAGAAGAACTTGATGTTTTAGGCGACTTTTGCATAAGACATGATTTATTCGTTTTCACTGACGAAATCTATGAGTATTTCCTTTACGAAAATAAAAAGCACATAAGCCCGGGATCACTCGAAAAATTTAAAGGCAGAACAATAACAATATCTGGCTATTCGAAAACATTTAGTATTACCGGCTGGCGGGTTGGATATTGCATCGTACCTGAAGAATTGCATGATACTATCGGGTATATTAATGACCTGGTATATGTTTGTTCACCTTCTCCTTTTCAATATGGCGTTGCTAAAGGAATTAAGGAACTGTCTACAGACTTCTACCTTTCTATACAGGATAGATTTATAAAAAAAAGAGATCTGTTATGTTCTGTATTAAAAGAAGTAGGCATAGAACCGTATAAACCAGATGGAGCCTATTATATGCTTGCCGATGTCAGCAAAGTACCTGGAAAATCGAGTAAAGATAAGGCTATGCATATCCTGAATGAATGTAAAGTAGCATCTGTTCCAGGGATGGCGTTTTATCATGATGAAGGTGGAGAAAATTTGGTTCGATTTTGTTTTGCCAAAGAAGAAGATGAATTAAAAATAGCTTGCGAACAGTTGTTAAAACTTAAGTTCTAATTTCAACATCATACTACAATGAGAAAAAAAATAAGCTTCGCCGGGCCTTCAATAACCCAAAAAGAAATTGATTACGTAATTGATGGTGCAAAAAATGGTTTCTATGAAACTTTTGATCAGCACGTTATAAAATTAGAGAAAACCGTTGCAGGTTATCTAGGGCGCAAGCATGCTTTGGCTACACACACAGGAACTCTGGCATTACATCTGTCAAATACGTCTTTAGGGCTTAAAAAAGGTGATGAGGTAATTTGTACTGACTTTAGTTGGGTAGCCACAGCCTATTCAATTCTATATACCGGAGCTCAGCCTGTATTTGTTGATATAGATCCTGATACTTGGTGTATTGATCCGGCAAAAATCAGAAAAGCCATAACACCCCGGACTAAGGCTATTATGCTTGTTCATTCATTTGGTATTCCGGCTGATATGGACGAAATCATGGAAATTGCCAGGGAATTCAAATTAAAGGTTATTGAAGATGCTTGCCCGGCTTTGGGAGCGGAATACAAAGGGAAGAAAGTGGGTTCGTTCGGCGATTTTGGGTGTTTCAGCTTTCATGGCGGGAAAATTGCAGTTTCGGGAGAAGGTGGCATGTTAACCACTGATGATGATGATCTGTATGAAAAAGCAAAACTGTATTCATCCATGGGGCGTACGGATTCAAAAGCTGTATTCTGGTCCGACTATGTTGGCTATCAGTATACAATGGCAAATCTGACTGCTTCACTAGCTCTTGCACAGGTTGAAAGAATCGAAGAACTGGTCGCAATAAAAAGACAAATTTTTAAATGGTACGAGGAAAGATTGAAAGGAATTGACAGTATAAAATTAATTACAGAGAAAACCGGCACAAAAGCCAACTATTGTTATCCCTCAATACTACTGGAAAATCAGGTGAAAACTAACCGCGACGATGTTCTTAAATACTTTAAAAGTGAAAACATACATGCCAGACCGGCATTCCCCAGGATGAGTCTCTTCCCTACTTTAAAACACAGATATTCGAATCCTGTTGCTGAAAAAGTTGAAAAAAGAGGTATGTCTCTGCCATCTGCCGCAAATATCTCAGAAGATGACGTGGATTTTGTATGCAATAAACTGATTGAATTTATCAAATAATGCTTGTTAAATTCCCTTAAAAAGATCTCAAAACATCGAAATCATTTAGCTCTGAATATAAGCTCTTCGACGTATTTCATTCAACCGCTTTTAAAGAAATAAGTATGACAAAAAAGAAATTAGTTAGTATAATTACTCCTGTATATAATGAAGAAGATAATATCAGGGATTGTTATAATGCTGTTAAAAAAATATTCGCAACAGAACTAACTGACTACGATTACGAACATATATTTGCAGATAATGCCTCAACAGACAAGTCATTACAGGTGCTGCGGGAAATTGCAGATATTGATCATAGTGTAAAGGTAATTGTGAATTCCCGTAATTTTGGCGCTTCAAGGTCTTCCTTTAATTGCTTATTAAGTGCTGAAGGCGATGTTGTAGTATACACTATTGCTGCTGACTTACAGGATCCGCCTGAATTAATCCCTGCTTTTATCAAAAAATGGGAAGAAGGCTATCAAATTGTATACGGGATAAGAGAAACAAGAGAAGAGCGACGGGTTCTGACTTTTCTAAGAAAAAGATATTATCGGATGATACGTTCATTTTCGGAATTTGAGATACCAAATGATGCCGGTGATTTCCAATTGCTGGATAAAATAGTTGTTGAAAATCTCAGGAAATTTGATGATTATTTTCCTTATGTCAGGGGGTTGATTGCCCAAACAGGTTTTGATTCAATAGGAATCAAATACAATCATTTAAAGCGCAAAAAGGGTGAAGCAAAAGGCAACCTGTTTGCACTGGTTGACCTGGGAATAAATGGCATAGTTTCTTTCACAAATATCCCGTTAAGGGTAGCAATGATCAGTGGTTTTATCATTTCGATACTAAGTATTTTATTCGGATTTATACAACTAACATTATGGATTATTAACACAGTAATTTATGGAAAAGAAGCAACTACCCCTGGCCTTGCCACACTGGTTTTAGGAATGTTTTTCTTTTTCGGCATTATCTTATTCTTTATAGGGATTCTGGGCGAATATGTGGGTGCGATTCATGCACAGGTGCGTAAGGGGCCGATTGTAATAGTAAAAGAGAAAATCAATTTCGAATAGTATTAATATTATAGACTGGATAGCACTTTTCTTTCCTTCGCTTTACAATCTTTCTCTAATTCAAAAAATGATAATGCCAAGTTTAAATTTAGCACATAGAATTAACTTAAAGCTTCGAGATTGTATTTTCATATTCGTAATAGCACTAATTTTCAGAATTAGCATTATTAGTTTTTATAACACTGATACAATTCCAATTGATGGGACAGGATATCACCGCATTGCATATAACATTACGGAAGGGCAAGGTTATTGTCTACATCAAGGAGAAAAATATTTTTTCCGTGAACCTGGATATCCGATTTTCCTGTCATTCTCATTTAAAATCTCAAAACTTTTTGGAAATAATACTGAAAACCTTTCATTCGACTCAAACTACAAGATTTTAAACAATGCCCCTGAAATAAAAATTGCAAAATATATGCAGGCAATTTTGGATTCCTTTGCCTGTGTTTTATTTTTTTTATTAATTGGGGTCATACTGAATAGAAAATTTGCTTTTTTGATAGCTATAATTTTTAGTTTGTATTTTCAATATGCATATAATGTCACATTTATTTTAAGAGAGACACTTCAATCTTTTCTTACAATTGCAATGTGTTACAGCTTGCTACGATACTTTAAAACTAATAAAACGAAATACCTTATTTCAACAGGAATTATATGGGGTCTAATAAATCTTACATTTCAAGCATCGTTAATTTTTGCAGTATCCATACCAATCTTTATCCTCATTTATAAGAAGAGCTTCATTAAAGCTATTATTCCAAGTATGATAGTAATTTTAATGATGATTTTAACTATTTCTCCTTGGTTAATTCGGACATACAATTCATATCCAGATACACGTATATTGAAATCTTTTGGTACAAGTTTGACCCCAGAATATAGAAGTTATTATAGCGCAGTTATTGCAGGTCACTATTATGGATTGATTTCTAAAGAAAAATTGGATTCAATCACTATTAATGATTTCGCAAATATATCTGAAGTTCAAAAATTCAGATTTTCATGGGACGGAACATTCAACAGAAAAAGAGATTCGATAAATGCACTTGTTTGTGAACCCATTATTTCAAATCGAAAAATTATTGCAACAGCAAACAAACTCAAAAATTGTGCTCCTCCTACATTTTCTAAGAATTTAATAAACGAAAGTCCAACATCGGCTGGTTTATTAATTTTACCAGTTGCCATGATTTGCATATTTTCAATATTGGGTGCAATTATGTTTTTTCGAAAATTCTTTACGTTAAATATTACTTTGGTAACATATTTAGCAATTTTCATGCTTATCGCTGATGAAAAAAGACGTATGTTGCCTATTCAGCCATTTATTTTATTGTATGGGATGATGGGCATTTTCTACTTCTACTATAAGTATTACAAACGGTATGATAATAAAACTATTATTGATGTATTTTTTATATCTTAGTTAATGAAACCACTAAATCAGTATTCTAAAAAAGTAAATACTTATTCTGTAAACAGAAAATATTATAATATAACCTAATATAAATTATGTTATATTATAAACTCTTACTTTTACAAATTATAGCCTTTTTATAATACAATAAAACTTAGTAACAGACTGACTGATTGTGAATTCAAAAATACTTATCATGTCTATTTATAACATATAGAATGCAAGAAGATTTTCAAAAAATAGTTGAATACATTCGTAAACTTTACAATAAACCAGAAGGTCAAATTTATCTTCATGAGCCGTTTTTTGGTGGTAATGAAAAAAAATACCTTGCGGAATGCATAGACACAACATATGTTTCGAGTGTTGGGAAATTTGTTGATAGTTTTGAAGTTGAGATAGCTAAATATACCGGTGCTGCCAAAGCAGTTGCATGTGTAAACGGAACCAATGCTTTGCACATTGCACTTAAACTGGTTGGTGTTGAGCAAGGGCATGAGGTTATTAGTCAACCTTTAACTTTTATAGCAACAGCTAATGCTATATCTTATTGCAATGCTAAGCCTGTATTTCTGGATGTTGATATGGATACTATGGGATTATCGCCAAAAGCACTGCTTAATTTTCTTGAAACACAAACTCACTTCAATTCTGCAACATCCCTGCAAATAAACAACAAAACCAATCGACCGATTACGGCCTGTGTCCCTATGCATACTTTCGGCCATCCATGCCGTATTGATGAGATAGTTGAGATTTGTAATCGTTTTCATATTCCTGTTGTTGAAGATGCCGCCGAAAGCTTAGGGAGTTTTTATAAGAAACAACATACCGGCACATTTGGTAAGGTTGGTGTATTAAGCTTTAATGGAAATAAAATACTCACTACCGGAGGTGGCGGCATGTTACTATTCCAGGATGAGGAATTGGCAAAACATGCCAAGCACCTCACCACCCAGGCTAAAGTGCCGCACGCATGGGAATTTGCACATGATGAAATTGGATACAATTACCGTATGCCAAATATTAATGCGGCATTAGGTCTTGCTCAGCTTGAACAATTAGATAGTTTCTTAACTTCAAAGAGAGAAATTGCAAATCATTACAAACAATTCTTCAATGGCTCTAATACTGAGTTTTTTAATGAGCCTCAAAACGCAGTTGCCAACTATTGGCTAAATTGTATCTTTCTAAAGAATATTGAAGAGCGTGATGCCTTTTTAACTTACAGCAATAAAAATGGAGTAATGACAAGGCCAGCCTGGCAATTGATGAATAGATTGCCTATTTTTAAAGATTGTCAAAGAGGGGATTTGCCAAATTCAGAAAAGCTGTCAGATTGTATAATTAATATACCAAGCAGCGTAAATAACAAATAAAAATGCAACATAATTTCAAAACTATCGGTCACAATGTAATGGTGTATGAACCTGTTACTATAATTAAACCTGAAATGATTTCACTCGCAAATCATATCATCATTAGTGAGTTTGCTTATATTAACGGGGGATTGGGCACCTTTATCGGTAATCATATTCATATTGCAGCACAAAGTTGTATAAGCGGTGGTGGATATTTTATAATGGAGGATTTTGTTGGAATTGCGGCAGGGGCGAAAGTAATTACAGGATCTGCTTTATTTGATGGCGAAGGTTTAACAAACCCTACTTTACCCAGAGAATTTCAAAATTTTAAACGCTCATTTGTAATTATGAAAAAGCATTCAATTATTGCTACAAACGTTGTTGTTCAACCAGGTGTTGTAATTGGAGAAGGGGCTGTAGTAGGCAGTGGAAGTGTTGTTACTAAAGATCTTGATCCCTGGTCAATTTATATGGGTATTCCTGCTAAAAAAGTTAAAGACAGAAATCCTGAAAATATTTTACGATTAGAAAAGGAGCTTTATAAGTTTCAGGAATTAAAACCAATGGATTTTAATTCTGAAATAAAAGATATATTGTCATTAATGAGAAATAGCAAATGAAGCAATTAGTCAGAAATGTTAAGATTATAGGGACAGGTTCTTATGTACCCGAAAACATTTATACCAATGAGTATTTAGAAACTATTTTACCAACATCTGCAAAATGGATATTTGAAAATCTTGGTATTAAAGAAAGGCGAATTGCATCTATAAATGAAGCAACCAGCGATTTAGCCTGGAAGGCTGGAGCCAAAGCAATTGAACATGCCGGGCTAACCAAGGATGATATAGATTTAATTATTGTTGCAACTGCCACACCTGACAGGTTAGCTCCATCAACGGCTTGTATCGTACAAGATAAATTACAGGCGTATAATGCAGTGGCATTTGATATTTCTGCGGTGTGCAGTGGTTTTTTATTTGGGATGTCGGTTGCTTCGCAATATATTGCCAGCGGTGTTTACGACAATGTGTTGGTGATTGGAGCTGATACATTTTCAAAAATAATAGACTGGACAAGGAGAGATGCTGTTTTCTTCGGGGATGGTGCGGGTGCGGCAGTTATTTCTCATTCTAACGTAAACAGAGGATTTTTAGCCTACCGTTTATATTCAGATGGTAGAGGAAAATCAAATTTCACAATACCTGGAGGAGGATCTGAATACCCGGCATGCCAGAAAACTATAGATGAAAAAATGCATTTCTTCCATATGAACGGAAAAGCTGTATATGATGTAGCCACAGAAGTACTGCCAAAAGCAATTAACCAGGTTCTTTCAGACACAGGACTTACCATCGATGATATAGATCTCATGATACCTCATCAACCAAGTATCCGTATTTTGCAAAAAACTGCTGAGATTATAGGGTTGCCTTTCGAAAAAGTAATGACCAATATGGATAAATATGCAAATACTTCGGGCGGAACCTTACCAATTTTACTGGATGAGGTAAACCGGGCACGTAAAATAAAAGATGGTGATTTAATATTATTTGCAGCAGTCGGAAGCGGCTGGACTTATGGTGCATCAATAATTAAATGGGCATAAAACTTATTCAAAACATCCTAACATGATTATTATTTCAGGAGCATCAAGGGGAATTGGTAAATTCCTGTTAGACTCGTTTCATCAAAGATCTGAAGAACTAGTAATTGGAACATTTTACAATACTAAGCCTATAGAAAACATACAAATGTACATAGAAATGGATGTATGCAATATTGAGCAAATTAACAATTTTATTCATGAAAGAATATTTGAATTAAAAGAAATTACACTTATTAATTGTGCGGGGATAACATATAATTCTTTTACTCACAAAAGTGACCCGGAAAAATGGAGAAAAGTAATTGAGACAAATTTATTTGGAACGTATAACTTTATAAGAGCTTTATTGCCATTAATGCGTGAACAAAAGTTTGGCAGGATAATTAATTTCTCTTCAGTAACAGCAATAAAGCCTACTCTTGGTATAAGTTCTTACGCGGCATCTAAATCTGCGCTGTGGGGTTTATCGAAGTCAATAGCTATTGAAAATGCAGTTTTTAATATTACAATCAATAACATAAATCTAGGTTATTCGGAATTAGGAATGATCGAAATGGTTCCTGATGAATTCAAAAAAAACATAATTGCGCAAATACCTGCGGGGATATTATGTGAACCAAAAGACATACTTAATACTATAGACTACCTAAGAAGCACAAGATATATAACTGGTTCATCAATTGATTTGAGCGGAGGACTGATTTAAGTAGAATTTTCATTGATTTACTTAATTTCATTAATGAAACTAACAACAATTAACTATCTACATTTTATCAATTGTCGTAAAGCAACAAAAAGATAGTTTTGTAAAAGATTCTGTTCCATTTTCATTGATTATAAAAAATGACTGCTGTATCAAAAATCTCATATCAGTAAATATTAAACATTGAATGCTAACAAGTAAAATAAAAGGTTGTAATGAATAATATAAAAAGGCAAATTCCAAGTTGCAGCACTTTACTTGAGGTATTAAAGCAAATGGATGTTTTGGATAAAAAGCTGCTAATAGTAGTTGAAAAGAACCTTTTTGTTGGCTTGATAAGTGCCGGAGATATTCAGCGGGCTATTATTCAGAACAAATCCCTGAATACTCCCGTGATTAAGATTTTACGCAAAACAATAAAAATTGCACGACCGACCGATTCTATTGATTTCATCAAACAAATGATGTTTGAATATCGCATGGAGCTTTGCCCGGTGGTAAATGACTTGAACGAAATTGTGGAGGTTTATTATTGGGAAGATGTTTTTCTTGAGAAAAAGCCACAACCTTTATCCCAATTTGATTTACCTGTAGTTATTATGGCCGGTGGTATTGGAACCAGACTGAAACCATTAACAAATGTTCTACCAAAACCATTAATCCCCATAGGCGAAAAAACAATTCTTGAAGATATTTTTGAGCGCTTTTCCAAACATGGTTGCAAAACATTCCTTATTTCAGTAAACTACAAAGCTGATTTAATTGAATATTACATTCTGAATCAGAATTTACCGTATAAACTTACTTTTTTTAGGGAAGAAACTCCAATGGGTACGGCAGGTAGTTTATCCCTGTTGAAAGGGAAAATAAACGAGACTTTTTTTGTTAGTAATTGTGATATTTTAATTGAGCAGGATTACTCGGAAATATTAGATTACCATAGCTCTAATAAAAATGAAATCACTATTGTAGCAGCTCTTAAACATTATCCAATAGCGTATGGTACTATTGATACGGGTGAAAATGGAAAACTTTTAAAACTGGTTGAAAAACCGGAACTTACTTTTAAAATAAATAGCGGGATGTATATACTTGAACCGCATCTATTGGATGAGATAAATACAGATCAATTCTTTCATATAACCGATTTAATAGATAAAATAATGGCTCGAAATGGCAAAGTAGGTGTCTTCCCTATAAGTGAAAAATCATGGAAAGATATTGGAAGTTGGGATGAATACAGGAATTATATACAATAAACTTTGTAATCAGTCTTTTTCGCTAAATGATATTCAAACTATATAAATCTTTTATTTCACAAGGCTCAGGCCGAAGTATATTAGCTAAAAAGCATATTGTTTATTCTTTTATCCTTAAGGGTATTAGTGTTGTTATTAGCTTGATGTTTGTCCCTCTGTTACTTAATTACTTAGATGCAGAACGCTATGGGATTTGGCTAACTTTGACATCAATTGTCGGCTGGTTTACGTTTTTTGATGCTGGTTTAGGGAATGGCTTACGCAACCGGCTAACGGAAGCACTCGCAAAAGGAGAGAAAAAGCTTGCCCGTGAATATGTAAGTACAACTTATGCTCTAATCTCATCAATTTTTATCGGGGTACTTATACTTTTCTATTGTATTAATCCATTCTTGCACTGGAGTAAAATACTAAATACTGCTAGTGTTCCCGAAACCGAACTTAGCCTTCTCGCATTAATTGTTTTTACTTTTTTCCTTTTGCGCTTTATTTTTAATCTAATTGGAATTATTCTGATGGCCGATCAAAGGCCAGCTTTAAATAATGCATTTAGCCCAATAGGGAATGTCCTTTCTTTAGTAATAATATATATATTAACTTATACTATGAAAGGGGCATTTGTTGCAATGGGTTTTGTACTAAGTGTTGTACCGGTTATTATATTACTAATAGCAACCGTATTGCTATTCCGGGGAAGATATAGTTACCTCAAACCGAACTTAAAAAATATAAAGTGGAAACATTCTAATTCACTTCTGGTTTTAGGTATTAAATTTTTTATAATACAAATTGCAGCTATAATTCTTTTTACCACATCAAACATAATAATAACTCAAATCTTAGGAGCCGAGCAAGTTACTGTTTACAACATTGCATTTAAATACTTCCAGGTACCGGTTATGTTATATGGAATTATTATGACACCGATCTGGTCAGCAGTTACTGATGCCTATATAAAAAGTGACTTCGTCTGGCTCAAAGAAACCTTATCTAAATTAAATAAGTTGTCGGGGTTGGTTTTAGTAGGCATAATATTAATGTTAATTATCAGTCCTTACGTTTATTCCTTTTGGATTGGCAAAAAAGTAATTATACCGTTTGTCGTTTCAGCTTCAATGGCGTTATATGCAGCTATAAATGTATTTCTTTCTCCATATTCTCAATATATTAATGGAATGGGCAAGCTCTACCTTAGCGTTAGACTTGTGGTTTTTGCCATTATTTTATACATTCCTTTAGCCATCATATTAACCAAAAGTCCGCTAAAATTAGCGGGTGTAATGATAGCCACCTGTATTATTAATGGTATTGGTATACCAATCCAGGTATATCAAACCAATAAACTTATAAAGAATAAAGCAAATGGAATCTGGGACAAATAAAAGAATGAAAATTGTATGGCTATGTCATTTCGCAAATCAGGATATTAAGAATTACTTCAAAACTGCTCAAGCAAGAGAAACAGCACCATGGATAAATAATCTTATTCAATTATTTCAAGGCAGAAAGGAAATAGAGTTACATATTGTAGCACCCAACATTTTTACAAATAAAACGGCTAATTTTACGAAAGATGGAATAAATTATCATTTTTATAAGCGGTTTCCAATACCAAATAATAACAGGTATGCCCGGAAAATTTATTCCTTATTAAAAATTGAGTTGTTTACTAATTTTTATTGGATAAAGTGCCAGATAGGAAATTGCATTATTAATATTAATCCAGATTTAATCCATTTACATGGAGCTGAAAACCCATATTATTCAGCCGGTATACTCCCATTAATTGAGAAATATCCCATATTGCTAACTATTCAGGGATTTATAAGAAACTCAAGCCTAAACACGATAGATGAAAAGAAAAACATTAAAATCGAAGATGAAATTCTAAAAAAAGTCTCGAATTATGGGTTCCGAACAACAGAAATGAAAGAAGTTCTATCACTTATCAACCCTAAAGCTCAATTTTATTTTCATAATTATCCACTAACTATTCCCAATTATATCAAGAATAATAATTCAACAACTTTTGATATTGTATTTTTTGCCAGAGTGTGTAAGGATAAAGGAATTGAAGATTTATTACAAGCTGTTGCATTAATAAAAATACAAAAAGCTAATGTTTCGTTGCATGTTATTGGACCAATAGATCAATCATATTTGCTATTATTAAAAAGTATGATTAAATCACTTGATATAGAAAACAATGTGGTTTTGGTTGGATTTTTGGAAAATCAGCAAGAGATTTTCAAATATGCTATTAACGCAGCAATTTATGTATTACCAACCTATCATGAAATAATTGCAGGCACTATAATTGAAAGCATGTTTATGAAACTGCCTGTTGTTAGTTATGCTGTTGGAGGTATTCCATCTTTAAATAGTAAATCAGAAACAATTATACTAGTTGAAAAACACAATATTAATCAACTTGCAGATAAGATGATACAATTGCTAAATAATTATGATTTAAGGAATACTTTGGCAGAAACAGCATATAATTATGCTTGTGAGCGATTTGGAGATAAAAATATTGTAAGCGATATACTTAGTGCATATAAAG
>CAIRMR010000117.1 GCA_903879715.1 uncultured Bacteroidales bacterium | reverse complement strand
AGATAATTCTCAACTAAAACTCAATCTATCTACATAAACAAAGGCTTTCAGAAGGGTTTTCACTTAAATTTGAAAACTTCCGGACGGCTGTGTTATTTTAATATTAAATTCATTAGAAATTTTACATAAAGATCTGAATAAAGCTGGATTACTTATACTATTTATCATTACGTATTTACTGGGTTTTTACAGATATTATAAAATAAAAGTAAATCTTGAACATAAAATCTATTTACTTGGTCTTAGGAACAGGATATAAAGCGAATGACATTAGCATTATTAAAAATGTTATTTTATAGTTATTGAAAACATTATCAGATTTTTAGCTGTTTCCAGGCATTTGAGTCTTTTTAATTTTTCTTCCACAAACCGAAAAGGGCAAAACACTGATGAAAGCCCCTGGGGTGCGGTGTAAAACCTGCAAGTATTCCGACGGGAAATATTCTATCCGGTTTATTCCGAACGTACTGTGGGCAGCTTAGAGTATAAATCAGGCAATGGAAATGGATGATGCTTCACCTAAATAGTAAATAGTTTAAATTTTGAGTTAAATTTAGATCAGAGCAAGATCTTTATTATCTGACTTTTTCATTTTCATCTAATACCTGAATTCTATAGACAAATTAATATTTATTAAAAAAGTTGTAATTGTTGAAATCTAACATATATTTGTATGTACTATATCTCTATCACTATTAATTAATTCACACTAAATCTCTGCTTATGAAAAATCTGCTTGTCTTTATTGTTAGCGCAACAATTCTCATCACATGTTTTTCATGTGAAAAACTTCTTAAAAATGATGATCCATCTGTTTTAAACGGTAACCAGTCTTCAATGGGTAAGGTCGGTGTAAAAGTCGAGTCAAGTTCTGTGGAAATTGCAGGGATAAGCAATTGTACAGCTTCAGTTACTGCATTGGAAGGCGGAGTATCTGCATACAGTGGTTCGGCAACAGTTAAAAACGTTTTACTGAAAAACCTGGTGGCCAACATACCTGGAATTACTATTACCGGGGATAAGGTTACTGCGACTAATATACAGTTTAAGTTAACCGATGAAGGCTTTGAATGCAAGACTGGTCCCGCAGCCGGAGTATTGGTCAAGTACGATTCCAATGTTGGGGATACTTACCCTATCGGTTCAACTGGTGAAGTCAGGACAGTTGTAGCTAAAACAGACCTTGATGATTATTCTTACGGTTTTTATTTAATCAAAGTAATACAAGTAGCGGAAAATCCAAGTTACCTCAAGAGTGGTTCCGGTGTTACAAAAATTACATATGTAGCCAATCACAAATATGGACTTGTTGGGGTTAAAGTGGCGATGGATGACGGAACAAATGCCACGTTCCCGATATATACCAGTGCAGAAAATTAATTCTATGATTTTTGTTTAGCGAAGTGCGAATGAAATTTAATGGTGAATTCATCTTTCGAAAACCTTGTCTACATGAAAAAATTCTTATTACCCTATCCCTGGAAATTTGCCGGTATATTTTTAAGCCTTTGTGGTATTGTGTTGGCCATTTTTTATTTGTGGTTTGATTTCAGGTTTACTTTACCTGTATTTGCTGTATATTCCTCATTCCTGGAAACAAAAATGTTTACAACTTTCAATACTAACTTTGCTGATGATCTCATCCTTTTACTTCTCCTTACCGGGTTTGGACTGATTGTATTTACAAAAGAGCGAATGGAATCTGAACAAATGGATTTATTTCGGATAAAAGCTGTAGTAATTGCCTTCATTGCAAATTTTATTTTTCTGATTTTCTCAGTATTGTTTATTTTCGGAAGCGGATTTATCGGTGTTCTTGTTCTGAATCTTTTTTCATTCCCGATATTTTACCTGATCATTTTTAACTTTCTGAAACGAAAGCAGGGGGATAATATTCAATCAACAACATAAATACAAACAGCCTGGCTCAATCGTTAAGCCAGGCTGTTTGTTTTAGAAAATCAATTCTTACCGCAGAATGCTTTCTGCCGGAATATAACAGCGAAGTTCCTAAACTCCTACTCTATTTCATAGCCTTCAACAACAACAAATCCGTTACCGCCTAAAAAGGTCTTCGACCATGTTTCAGGTTCAGAATCGGATATTAAGTATGTTCCTTCTTCGAGCCTTATATTAGGTTCGGCTATCCATTTAGCGCTGGGTGTTTTGTTTTTACCGGTCTTTCCAAATGCTTTATAGCTCCTTATAACATTATCATCACTGTCTGAAATTGTTATTATTCCCCCGCGTTGAGTTCCCATGCCATCGTTGTAATGATCGGTTGTAATTCTGGTGATCATGGTAGGATTCCTGATGGTCAATTTGGTAGGATTCTTAGGATTTTTATTTTTCGGTTCTTCGGTGTGGCCTACTTCCAGGATTACTGTTGATTGTATAGCACTTTCAGATGCATCCTTTGATTGTTCAACATCAGTATTTGCTGATTTCTGCGGAATACTTTGATTTTCTCCTTTCGATTTTTGCTTAGCTAATTCCTGATCCATCAGGCTCTGCGGTTTGGAATTTTCCGTAATGATGATATTTGAGGCAATATCTGCCGATGTCTTCTTATCCAAAGCAAAATACATATTGTAGCCAAACCAGCCAGCTGCGCCTATAGCGCCCAGTATCAAAATGATCCATAACCATATCCTGGTCTTTTTTGTTTTTTTAAATGATTTGTTTACCTGGGTGGGCTGAGTAGTAGGTTGTGAGAAAAAACGGGACGGTTCAGTTGTTTTCGGAAGAATGACATGATTCTCCGGCGATACCGGAGAGGTTTCAGTTACGGGAAGTTCAATTACCGGCTCAGGTTTTATCTCACTTCTGGCTACAATCGAGTTTCTATCAAAACCACATTCCTGGCAGAAACGAGCATCAGGCTCAAATCTGGTTCCGCATTGGGGGCAAAAATTCATGGTTGATATGATTTATTGAATCGGCAAAATTAAACCTTTATGTTAGTAACTTTAAAAATCAGTTAAATAACAAAAAGGTTTCTGGTGTTTATCAAGTTTCGGCGGGAATTATTATCTGAATAACATAATACTGCTTTAAAATAAAAACCCCAGAATTGCCGTAAGTATCATACTTAAAACCAGATGTATAACAATCATAGCAATTATGGTTAACGCAACATAACCGGCAACTTTATCTTTTGGTGTCTTTTTCAATACCGGAAATCCAATTGCAAACAAATAAATTGCATACAATCCGATTAAGAGTATCAGCATACTCAGGCTTGTTGATAGTAGTAACAGAATTCCGGCAACCCATTGAGGAGTTGAAGCATAAACAGCTAACTGGAGAGATCGGCCGAAGTTTTTCTCTGAATCAAAAGATGGAGCTAGTTGGTCTATTACCCATGCCAGCAAGTATACTCCAACTACAGCGGAGATCAATTGTATGAGTCCTTGCATCACCCCAACGGATAAATACGAATACGATCCGATACCAAAATGTAAAAATTGTTTGATTCCATACATAATCCCGTTTGATTGATACGAATAAAATTCGATAACACCAATACGTAAAAATGCTGAAATTGCCGGGATCAAAGCCAAAATAAGTGTATAGCCACCAATTAGTTTAATAGTGTTTGGCTGTTCGTAAGCTATAACTTCCCATTCCTCTTTCGGCTTGGTAATAATATTGAAAACACGTTGAACAAGGTTTGTTTTTCCTGAAATTGCCTCTTTAAAAGTACTGGAAGCTTCTTTTGCTTGATCATAAACAGGTTCTTCTTGCCGGTAGCTAGGTTGAGGCTCTGGTACTGGCTCAAACGATGGAGGTGACACAACTGCAACCGGAGTTCCACAAGTTGTACAGAATTTGGCTTCTGGTTTCAGCTCTGCTCCGCAATTCGGACAGAATTTCATAAGCGTTTTGTTTTGGTTAATGTTTTTGGGATGTATAAATCAGGTTATTCCTGCAAAAGCAAATGAAAAGATTGACTTCTAACAAATATATAATTTTATACGACGCCAAACAAAAAACTGGTGAACTGGTTAATTCAAAGTGAGTGTTTCATTTCAAACAAAACACTCACTTCGAGTATAAAAACTAACGAACCAGATCAAAATCCATCTGCTTTTTTTGCAGATCAATTTTTTTAACCTTGATACGGATTTTGTCCCCAAGACGGTAAATTTTGCCCCATCGTTGCCCGATAATCCGATAGTTTTCTTCGTCTAAATAATAAAAATCGTCATTCATCAGCCTTAGCGAAACCATGCCTTCGCATTTGCTTTCGGTAAGTTCAACAAAAATGCCCCATTTGCTGACGCCCGAAATCAATCCGTCGAACTCCTCCCCTATTCTATCCATCAGGTATTCAGCCTGTTTGTATTTTACGCTGGCACGTTCGGCTTCCATGGCTTTGCGTTCCATGTCCGACGAGTGCTGGCATTTTTCAGCATATTCATCTTGCGAAGCACTCGGCTTTTCATCGAGATACCACTGCAGTAAGCGATGAACCATAAGGTCGGGATAACGGCGGATGGGGGAAGTAAAGTGAGTGTAATATTTGAACGATAGTCCGTAATGACCGATGTTACCGGTTGAATATTCAGCTCTCGCCATGGTGCGGATCGCAATGGTTTCTATCATATTTTCCTCGCCTTTTCCAAGGATTTGCTGAAACAAGGAATTAAATGAAGTTGTGATACTTTTACGGCTCGTGGTCTGAAAACCATAACCCAGCTTTTTCAAAAACTCTGAGAAGCGAACCAGTTTTTCAGGATTTGGTTCGTCGTGTATACGGTAAACAAAGGTTTTGGCTTCTCCATCCTTATTCTTTTTTGTGGCAATTTTTTCAGCAACTCGTCGGTTGGCCAGTAACATAAAATCTTCGATCAGGTAGTTTGCTTCTTTCTGCTCCTTGATCATCACTCCGATCGGCTTGCCTTTCTCATCAAGTTTAAATTTTACTTCCTGCGATTTAAATGCAATGGAACCTTTTTTAAATCTTTCTTCACGTAATTTTGAAGAAAGATTGTGCAAGGTCATCAGTTCATTTTTAAAATCACCTTCGGCGCCTTCAATCATTACCTGCACTTCCTCGTAAGCATAACGCCTGTTTGATTTAATAACAGTGCGACCAAACCATTCGTTCAGAATTTCAGCTTTGTCATTTAGTTTGAAAACAGCAGAAAAGCAAAGTTTCTCCTCATCAGGCCTGAGCGAACAAACCAGGTTCGAAAGCTGTTCGGGAAGCATAGGAATAGTGCGATCGACCAGGTAAATGGAAGTACCACGTTCGTAAGCTTCGGTATCAATTGCTGTTCCCGGAGTAACATAATGCGAAACATCGGCAATGTGAACGCCAACTTCCCAGTTTCCGTCAGGAAGCTTTAGCAATGAAAGTGCATCGTCGAAATCCTTGGCATCAACCGGGTCGATGGTGCATGTCCAGATATCGCGGAAGTCGCGACGTTTAGCCAACTCTTCGGGTGAGACTACGTTTTGTATACGTTTTGCTTCAGCTTCGGCAGCTTTGGGAAATTCGAGAGGGAAATCAAATTCGGCCAGGATGGCGTTCATTTCCACATTGTTGTCGCCCGGCTGACCGAGAACATGAATAATTTCACCAATCGGGTTGGTGGCCTTTTCGGGCCATTCGGTGATCAAGGCAACGGCTTTCTGTCCGTGTTTTGCACCTTTCAGCGCGGTAAGCGGAATATAGATATCTACATTAATCAACTGGCTGTCAGGCACCAGGAATGCAAATCGCTTGGAAACATGAACTATGCCAACAAATTGTTTCTTGGCACGCTCAACTATTTCAACGATAACACCTTCGGGCCTTCGGTCCTTGCGTTTCGGGAAAAGATGAACTTTTACCTTATCGCCGTTCAGGGCATGATTGGTATTATTGGATTCAATAAATACATCTTCGGGCAGGTCGGGACTTATGATATAGGCTTTGCCGGTGGCTTTCATATCAACGATTCCGGTAACTGTATTTGCCTTGGCAATAGCAGTTTTAAGTTTTGGGTTCAGTTTATATTTTCCCCGGTTCATTTCGACCAGTGAACCTTGAATGCAAAGTTGCTCAAGTATAGAGCGTATCTGGTCTTTTTCACGTTTATCAGTAATTCCAAGCTGCGAAGCTGTTTGACGGAAGTTATACGAGTTGTCGGAATTCTCCGAAAACAGGTTAAACACCCTGTTTGTAAATTCGTTGCGGGCAACGTTAGCCTGCGGATTTTGTTTCTTTTTTGACATTTTAATTTCTTTTAATTCATTTTCCGGGCCGATTTGCCTGGAATTCTTTTTGCGTATACTAATACAACAGTTTTCATCAACTAAAGTCGTATTACCATATTGTTAATTTTATTGCTCCATTCCTACTTCTCATTTTCTCACTCTACTTTTTCTCGCCATTTCGCTCCTCACCCTTCGCCCTTCGCTCCTCGCCCTTACAAGACAACTCCCTTAGGAATAGCATCCAACAATAGGCGCGTATATTCTGATTGTGGATTGGTATAAACTTCATCGGCTTCGCCCATTTCCTTGATTTCGCCATTTTTCATTACCATCAACCGGTCGCTCATATACCGGACTACCGAAAGATCGTGACTAATAAACAAGTACGTTAAACCGAATTCTTTTTTCAGATCATTCAGCAAATTCAAGACCTGCGCCTGCACCGAAACATCCAAAGCGGAAACGGATTCATCGCAGATAATAAACTCCGGTTCAACGGCCAGTGCCCGGGCAATACATATCCGTTGACGTTGCCCCCCTGAAAACTCGTGCGGATATCTTCCATAATGCGAAGCTTCCAATCCCACTTTTTGCAGTAAATCGGAAACTTTAGCCCTTCGCGAATTATCATTTCCATGTAATTTGTGAATCCTCATTGGTTCAATAATTGCTTCCCCGATTGTAATCCGCGGATTGAGTGATGAATACGGATCCTGGAAAATAATCTGCATTTTCTTCCGAAGATTTCGAAGATCATCGGCTTTCAGATTGTTTACCTGAATATTTTTATAAATGGTGTTACCTGAACTTGGCTCTATCAGTCGTAAAATGGTGCGACCTAAAGTTGTTTTTCCACAACCTGATTCGCCCACCAACCCTAGCGTTTCACCTGGATAGACTTCGAACGAAACATTGTTAACAGCCTTATATTGTTTTATAGGTTTACCTGCAATATTACGCTTAGTTGTGAAAACTGTGTTAATTCCTTCCGTAATTAAAATCGGATCAGAGGAATAAAGTTTCTTGTGAAACAGAGAACGCTCACTTTGAGTAATGAACGTATCGTCAATGTTTCCTGATCTTTCTGTAAAGTCTGCTATTACTTTTAATCTTTGTGGTCGTTTCCCCAAAGGTGGTCTGCACGCCAGCAAACCTTTGGTATATGGATTCTGAGGATGGTTAAAAATCTGTTCAATAGGACCTTTTTCTACGATTTCGCCTCTGTACATTACCAAAACATTGGCTGCAATTTCAGCAATAACATCCAGGTTATGCGAGATAAAAATAAGGCTGATATTATGCTTCTTCTGCAATAAGCGTAGCAATTCGAGAATCGTTTTCTGAACAGTTACGTCAAGTGCAGTGGTTGGTTCATCGGCAATCAGAATATCCGGATTACAAGCCAGTGCCATGGCAATCATCACACGTTGTTTCTGTCCTCCCGAAATTTGATGCGGATAAGCATTAAATGTTTGTTCCGGATCGGGAAGCATTACTTCGCGAAACAGGTCGAGCGTACGGATGCGAGCTTCGTTTCGCGTAACTTTTTCATGTTCCAGTATGTTTTCCATCACTTGTTTTCCGCATCGGTAAGCCGGGTTTAGCGATGTCATGGGTTCCTGGAAAATCATGGCGATTTTTTTACCACGCCACAGCCGCATTTCCGTTTCAGGAAGTTTTAGTAAATCTGTTTTGTCACCATTTGAAGCATAAAACTGTATGGAGCCATTATTAATTATGCCGTTTGGCTTTGGGATAAGCCCCATTATAGCAAGAGATGTAAGGGATTTTCCCGAACCTGATTCGCCGACAATACCCAATGTGCTGCCACGTTGAAGGTCAAACGAAATATGGTTTACAGCCATATGTTCCGTACCTTCATGGTTGAACGAAACGCTTAAATCGCTTAATGAAAGAATGGTATTATCAGAGTGTGCAGTAGACTTCAACAGTTGTAGTTTAGGTAATTAAGTTTTTATCAGGCCTTTTATCCGGGCAAGGTTTATAATTGCATCAGCAAGTTCTTTTTCGGTGAAGCGGCTACGGTTCAGTTCAACATCATACGCTGAACTATCGGGTTTTTTCCCTAAAAGTTTGGTGACCAGCAGCTCACGTTCTTCATCGCGCTTTTTTACATATTCAGTTGCATAGGCTTTGCTGAAATCCAGGCGGCGTGCTATTTCCGCGATGCGCCAGTCTTCGGGGGCAACCAGCCTTATGTGAAGCGAATGCTTGATATCATGACAAATACTGGCTCCTCCCCTTCCAATAATGATAACTTTCCCATTGTTTGCAAACTGCCTGATCACGTCCTGCACCGTTTTCATAATTTTCTGATCACTCTTGTGCGAATGAGTTGAAAGCGCACTTACAATCTGATCCATCATGCCCCGGTTTTTATCATCTATAACATTTTTTAAAGCTTCGGGATCAAGGTTCAACTGTTCGGCAGATTCCTGGAGAATTTCACGGCTGATATATTTCCACTTTCCGTCAGTTTTAGCTGTATTTTCTTCAGTTTTAACTCTATTTCCGTCAGTTTCAACTGACGGTTTATTTAATTCTTCGCAGATCTCCCACGCAATACCTCTTGCGCCGCAACCGGTCTGCCTCGAAATAGTTATCACCGGCCCGGCTTCCTTAATGATGTTTGAAGGAATAAAATTGCCTCCGATACGCTTATTCATATATTCGAATAGCCTGTTTTCCATGGTAATCTCCTTTCATTTTTAAAGAGTTCAGCGTTTAAATTCTTCGCGTTCAAAGTGCACTGAGCTGTGGTTGTTGAGCGAAGCCGAAACAAGCCGAAGTGCAAATGCCTGCGCCGTTCAAAGGTTCAAATGGCCGAGTGGCATATCCCCTTGTGTTCTCATCTCTTCATCTCGGTTTCGCTCCATCGCCATATCTATTTTATTCCTCATTAATCCGTTCTCTTATCGCTTCCGATTCATTTTCAAATCCAGGTTTTCCCAGCAATGCAAACATATTGTTTTTATACGCTTCCACGCCAGGCTGGTTAAATGGATTGATTCCTAACAGGTAACCACTCAAACCACAGGCGAATTCGAAGAAGTAGATCAATTCGCCAAGTGAACGTTCATCAATCGTTGGCAGTAAAATATCGAGATTGGGAACTTCCCCGTCAATATGCGCCAGCGTAGTTCCGAGAGCAGCCATTTCATTTATCTGGTGAAGTGTTTTTCCGGTTAAATAATTCAGACCATCCAGGTCAGACTCATTAGCGGGGATCGAAAGTAAATGTTTTGACTTTTGAACATGAATTACGGTTTCAAAGAGCATCCGTTGCCCTTCCTGTATATATTGCCCCATCGAATGCAGGTCGCTTGTAAAATCTGCGCCTGCCGGAAATAAACCCTCATTCTCCTTCCCCTCGCTTTCGCCAAAAAGTTGTTTCCACCATTCAGTAAAATAATGCAGCGAAGGTTCATAATTAACAAGAATTTCAATCTGGCTTCCCGTACGGTACAAAGAAGTACGGATTGCGGCATAGCAGGCTGCCGGATTATCAAGTAATGAAGATGTTTCAACACAAGCCTTTCGCATCTCATTTGCACCTTCAATGAGTTCCCTGATATTGTATCCTGCAATTGCAACCGGCAACAAACCAACAGGAGTAAGCACGGAATACCGGCCTCCTATATCATCCGGAATTACATAAGTTGTATACCCGTTCTTTTCCGAAAGGCTTTTTAACGCTCCTTTAGAACCGTCCGTGATGGCTATTATCCGGCTGGCTGCTTCTTCAGGTCCATATTTTTTTTCAATATGATTTTTTAGAAGCCTGAAAGCGATGGCCGGTTCAGTGGTTGTGCCGGATTTTGAAATAACTAAAATGGCATATTCCTTTTTATCAAGCAGATGAATCAGTTCCGAATAATAATCCTGGCTGATATTCTGTCCGGCATATAAAACAGCCGGATTTTTATTTTCGGTAAAAAAGGCGGAAAATGGTGAAGAAAGCGCTTCCAGGATGGCCCTTGATCCCAGATAAGATCCTCCGATTCCAATCACAACCAGGATTTCAATTTTTTCGCGTAGTGATTTTGCGTCAGCTTCAATAGTATTGATGAGGGTTTCATCTGTCCTGGCAGGAAGATCAATCCACCCCAGGTATTGATTTCCCTTCCCTGCTTTTTCGATTAAAAGACTATGACTGATATCGACTTCGTCCTGCATTAAATAAATCTCTTCTTCCGAAAGAAAACGTGTTACATGTTTATATTGAAATTGAAGATTTATCATTGTTGATAAAATTAAAAAATTTCCTGCCTATCATCTTTAAGAGTATAAAATTACTAAAAAAATTGCAGAATGCCATATCGTTATTGATAATTTAACAGTTTTACAATAAAAAATGCGGCCCAGTATGTGAGCCGCATTTCTCCAAACAAACAACAAAACCAGTTATAAAAATATCTCTGTAACCAGCAGAGACTTGTAAGAATAACCTTTTGTTTAACTAACCGATACAAAAGTACTGCCCGAAACAACAGCAGAATGTTAACGAAATAAAAAGATCGTTAAAATGTGTTAAGGTGTTAAAATTGTTTTTTATTTCTCCCGTCGGAAAAATGGTAGCGAACAAATTTGGCCACAGATTTTGAAGAGATAACAGATTATCTGTTTAGAGTACTGGTAAATATCATTGATAAAATGCCTTTTTCGGGCTCGAATCTTCGTTATGTTGTGCCAGGAATAGCTTAAGGAGTACCGAAAAATTATAAACAGACAAATAAAAAAAATGCGGCCCTGAATAGAACCGCATTTTTCCAAACAAACAACAAAACTTGTCAATAAAATTCTCTATAAAAAAGAGATTGAATATAATAACTTTTGTTCAACTAACCGATACAAAGATAAGGTGAGAATCAATTTTTAAATGTTAATGAAAAGTAAAGAACGTTAAAAATTGTTAAGTATTGGAAATATTTTAATGCTGTATAAATTCGCGTGGAACCTTAAGCTAATGTATGAAAATACAGTACCTCTGAATTGCCAAATAAAAAATGCAACCCATGATATGAGTCGCATTTCCCAAACAAACAACAAAACAGTAAAACAAATATCTCTGTAACCAGCAGAGAATTGAAAATAACTTTTTGCTCAACTAACCGATACAAAAATACTATCATGAATCCGCATGGGATGTTAACGAAAGTAAAAGAACGTTAAATAATGTTAAGCAAGTATTTAACTGATGGTAAGGCACTATAAATTTGCAGGAGTTATAAAACCAGTTTGCTGTTTGATATCGGATCAAAAGAAGGCTGGATAATGGAAGAGGACCGAAGTACAGTTATTTCCATGTAGTTGTTAATTCAGAATTCAATCTACCTGCCGTTGACAGGATAGAGTTAAAAAAATATACCAAACGGGTGAAAAAGCAATTACTGGTTTTATTAATAGTGATCATGTCAGCCGCAATGGCTGTATTTATTGGCATTCAGGTGTACTGGATACAGAATTCGTTGCAACTCAGGGAAGCCAATTTCAGGCGCAGTATCGACGACGCTGTAAATCTTGCATTAATAAAGCTCGAAACTATTGAAATTTCGCGACGCACAACCAACAGTTCACTGGAGCTCTTACGTGATACAAGTGAGATACAACTGAATACTTCGGGAATACAAAATATTTCGTATTCGGATACACAGGGTATTGAAATGGCAAAACAACCTGCCCTGGAAGGCCGGATACTGGCACCATCCGGAAAAAGCCAGGAGCAAGTTAGCAATTCGGATAAAAATATCCGGGGTACACTTCCTTCCAGTATTACCGAGAACTATTCAGAAGTAGCAGCCGTGCGCAAGCAGTTTATGCTGAATTATCTGATGAACCAGGCCTTAGGTGATGAAGGGAATAAAGATATAGAAACAAAGATTTCCATTGGTTTGATCGACACATTGCTGAGAACCGAATTTGCAAACAAGGGAATCCGGATTAATTACGAATTCGGTGTCTTCAGTCCTGACCGGAATAAGATTGTTCTCAAAAAAACCGGGAATTATTCTGATGAATTACTTTTCAAAGGTTTTCCATTTCCTTTGTTTTCAGGCAGTGGCATTGCGACCCGTGACTTTTTGCTGCTTTATTTTCCGCAGCAATCAAAATACAACCTGCAGAGCCTATGGGGTATGATGATGGTTTCCTTATTGCTTGTGCTTGTTATTATTACCGCTTTCAGTTATTCGGTTTTCACTATCATCAGGCAGCGTAAATTATCGGAACTTAAGAACGACTTTATCAATAATATGACGCACGAGTTCAAGACACCTATTTCGACCATATCGCTGGCATGCCAGGCACTTTCGGATAAAGATATTCCCCGGAGCAACGAAATGTATGCCGATTATATTAATATCATTGGTGACGAAAATCACCGCCTGGGTGAGATGGCGGAAAAAATTCTTCAAACAGCGATTCTTGAAAAAGGGAACCTCCACCTCAGGCCTGAAGCCATTGATATGCATGTACTGATTGCGGACGCTATTCATAAAATTGCCATTCAGATTGAAATACGCGATGGAGTAATTACACATTCACTCAAAGCGGAGCATCCGTTAATTAAAGCGGATAAAGTGCATCTGTCGAATGTCATTTTTAACTTGCTCGACAACGCTAATAAATACTCGCCACGAAAACCGCAAATCATGGTTTCGACAGCTGATGCCGAAAATGGTATTTACATCAGTGTTACTGACAAGGGTATGGGAATCAGCAAAGCCAATCTGAAAAGAATTTTCGAAAAATTATACCGTGTTCCTACTGGTGATGTTCATAATGTAAAAGGATTCGGGCTTGGGCTCAGCTATGTTAAATTTATTGTTGAAAAACACGGCGGTACGATATCGGTTGAAAGCGAACCCGGAAAAGGTAGTACCTTTACCATATTTCTGCCGTATGTTGTTCCTGAACAAAACAGATCAGGTAAATCAAAATAGAATTAATCGGAATAAAATACACAATCCAATAATATACAGGTAATTAACACGTTAATAATACCGAATATGGAAAACGAAAAAATAAAGATCCTGCTTGCCGAAGACGACCGTAATCTTGGCACTATTCTGCGCACTTACCTCGAAGCCAAGGGATATGCTCCCAGGCTTTGTATAAACGGTCAAGAAGCACTCGACGTTTTCAGCAAGGAATCCTTTGATTTTTGTGTAGTGGATGTAATGATGCCCATTAAAGATGGATTTACACTGGCTAAAGATATCCGTAAAGTAGATACGCAGATTCCGATCCTGTTTCTGACTGCAAAATCGCTTGAAGATGATAAACTGAAAGGTTTCCAGGCTGGAGGCGATGATTATCTTACCAAACCTTTCAGCATGGAAGAACTTCTGGCCCGTATCGAAGCCATTCTTAGGCGATCGGCTAAAGTAACCGATGGTAAAACGGATAAAGGAATTTTTACCTTGGGTAATTTCGTTTTCGATTATAATCACCAGAATCTGCATCTGAACGGAGAAGATCAGAAACTCACCAGTAAAGAAGCAGAGTTACTGAAAATATTATGCGAGCATGTAAACCAGGTTGTGGACCGCAGTTTTGCGCTGAATCGTATATGGCAAAACGACAGTTATTTCAATGCCCGGAGCATGGATGTTTATATCGCCAAAATCCGTAAATACCTGAAAGAAGATACTTCGGTTGAACTGATTAACGTTCATGGTATTGGATTTAAACTGGTTACTGAAAATCCGGCCTGATAAATTCCACATCCCAGGAAACAAGATCAAAATTCCAGGAATAAAATAAAGGTAAATGATTGTTTTGAAAGTTACCAGAATTGTCTCTTTGGAATTTGAGACTTGGAATTTGAGACTTGGAATTTAAATACAGCTGGTCACTGTTTATCCCTTTCACAGTATAACTTCGGCTCAGGTCGGGTTAACTTTCCGATTGATAACTTTGAGCGCTTCTTTGCGGCTCAGGTTACTTAGCTTATGGCTGTTTACAAAATCAATAACGGCTTCGGGAAATACTTTTGAATATTGCCTCAGCGACCAGCCAATGGCTTTACGGATGAAGAAATCAGGATGATCGGCCAGCCGTTCGCAAAGGTTGAAAAGCAAGGCTCTGTCAGCAGTTTTATTATCGCGTAACTGGTGTAAAAGGCAAGAACGTTGCAACCAAAGGTTTTCAGATTGCATCCACTTTTCAATATACTGCATTTTGATTTTCGGGTAACGCTTAAACAGAACACCCGCAATATTCGGTGCTATAAAATCAACTGAATCCCACCACGATTTGTTTGTTATCATCCATTCAGCCAGATCGAGAAGGCTTTGATCTGCTTTTTTAACTGATTTTTCTACAATTTCCATAGCAACATACTGCCATTCCCTCTGTGGTTGTTCCCATGCAAAGCGGACCATTTCCTCGAGTTGTTCGTAGGGCGGATACCCGGACCTTGCAATAAATTCTTTTGTCAGTTTCTTGCGCAAGGGCGATGTGAGCCCGTAGTATTCTGAAAGATTACGCATATATGCTTTAGAGCCAGCCGCTAGTACAGGATTGGCGTGTTTCTCAAAAGCGATTTGGAGTTCAGCAAAATATAGTTCTATCATAGATTGTTTGCAGTTACTGAGGTACAATTCTGTGTTATATTAAATATTCCAATACAATTGTTTATGCGATTAGGTTTTTGAATTGCGCTCTTATTTTTTATCCATGTATTTTGAATTCAAAACACCCAAAGTATATTCACCTTTCTGCAGCTTGTTAACTGTAATTGTACCCTCTGCCCAGGAGCCCTTGCGTATAAACGGAGTTTTTGCCCAGATACTTCCTGCGCCAGTCCGATAAAGCATTACAAGCGAATCCTTAGGATCCGTCAGAAGCGTTTTGTCAAGATTTTCGGTTGCTTTATAGGTAAATTCCCCCTTTGCTTTGAATCCGTTTGGAAAAATCCCTTCTACTGTCCAATAACGTGAATCGGAAATCCGGATTCCGGGCTGCAGTAAATTCAGACTATCAGGAGCTACCCAGTTATGCGTAATACGAACTAAGGCTGAATCGGCTATCTTTTCTACCTGGAGTTTGCAAAAGGTCTGCTTGTAGTCATATTCATCAGTGCTTTTTATAATTTTAAATTGATCGGTTGTAGCATCCGAAATCTTTTCATCCATATCCGCCATCACTGTAGTTGGGAAAAATGGAAGGTGAAAGGTTTTATGTCCTACGGCACCCGAAAATACAATGGTATCAATATTTTTTTGCCAGGAGTTATCCATAAATGTTATTTCCAGGTGATTTGCATTAGCGTATTGGGTGGTGCCTTTGAGTTTCTGGCTTACGAAAACTTTAACATCATATCCGCTTCCTGATTTGACTATAACCGACGAATCTATTGAGAAATGTGGAAATCCCGGAGCAAATACCCAGGCGTCGAAAAAGGGTTTTAAATCAATTCCACTATAGGATGAAAGGAAGTCTCGAAGATCGTAAGTTGAAGCATAATTGTAAGCATATTTTTGCAGGTATGCTTTTACGCCCCCGAAAAACAAGCTATCGCCCAGATATCCCCGAAGTGTATGTACTACTTGTCCGCCCTTCTGATAAACAGTGCTTCCATAAGTAATGGTTTGAGGAATCCCGTATAGGGCGAAATAACCGCCATCTGTTATTGCGGTCGTTTGCAGCACACCCTTCAATTTAGAGCGCATATTATCCCTGTAGGCTTGTTTCCTGTAAATTCCTTCGCGGTACAGTGATTCGCACCAAACGGCCCAGCCTTCATTAAGCCACATGTCTTCGGCCGAAGCGCAGGTAACTTTATCGCCAAACCACATATGAGAAAGTTCGTGGGTATACCACCATTCACGTTCAGTATTTCCGGTCCATGCAGAGAACGGATAACTCACATTTGAGGCATGTTCCATAGCTCCTAATCCGCCCGGCGTTCCGGTATAACCAACCCGTTCAAATGGGTAAGGTCCGAAATGGTTTTCGAAAATGCGGAGGATATTTTTCATATTTACGAAAGTACCGGCTGTTTTTTTTAGATCCTCAGGTTTGCAATAATAAGTGATTGGAATACGTGCCTTCAGGCCATTGAATGTATCTGCCACTAATTCGTATTTTCCGGTAGTGGCTGAAATTAAATAAGTGGGCAGTGTATGTTCGGTTTTCCAGTGCCAGGTGGAGGTATTGTTTCCATGATTGGTAACATCAACCAAAGTACCTCCACTTATAGCTTTTTTATCATTGGCAACTGTCAGATACACATCATAAAGAGCTCTGTCGTGGAAGTCATCAATACATGGAAACCAGGCTTTTCCCAGGTTGTGAGGAATGGCATCAAAACCTACGCCCAGATTAAGGGCATAATCTCCCGAAAAATGAAACCCGCCCCAACCGCTTGGATCTACAAAAGTGTGTCCATGATAATAAATAGCGGCAAGGATTGTATCGCCGCTATTTATTTGCGCATTTAGTTTAATTGCGAGTTTATTGTTGGAAAGACTGAAAGCTTTAATTTTGACAGAATTAATGAACACGGAATCAACACTCAGCCTGGCAAGCTCAAGTTTAATTGCTGAAAGCTTCCCGGTTCTGGAAACAAGTTTTGCTTCAGTGTAACCTTGTATTGTTTTATTCGTCAGATTGATATCTGTTAAATGAATACCATAGTGAATTGCTTCTATTGTATCGCTGTACAATGCCGTTTTTCGATTTTCTTTCAAAGGGAATTGAGCAAAAACGATGTTTTGGCTGTTTAATAGAAAAAATATTGTTAAAAATGCAATTAAAAATGGTTTTGTCATATGTTTATATGATAGTTACAATAACTTTGTAAAATTAATTCAATAACATATACACTAACTAATATTAGGAACTATAAGCTGTTTTCCATGAGAAAATATTTTTTGATAATTTGTTCCCTTGTGCTTATATCTACTTTGAAAGCACAGGAAGTTTGGACACTTGAAAAGTGTGTTGAATACGCGCTCACCAATAATATCCAGGTAAAACAACAGCTTCTGCAGGTTGAAAATGAGCAGACTTTGTTACAACAGGATAAACTAAGCCTGCTTCCTTCAGTAAACGGCGGGGCCAGCCATGGATATAATTTTGGCCAGACAGTTGATCGCTATACCAATCAATTTGCAACCAACAGGGTGCAAACTGATAACTTTTATCTGGGATCCACGGTTACACTTTTTGGTGGTCTCCAGAAGCTAAACCAGATTAAGCAACGCAAGAAGGACCTGGAAGCCACTCATTTTGATACTGATAAATTCATGGATGATATGTCGCTGAATATAGCTACAGCTTATCTGCAGATACTCTATTACAAAGAATTGGTTAAAACCACACAAAATCAGCTTTATGTAACTGAATTGCAATCGAAAAGGTTAAAGACACTTGTTGATGCCGGGTCCTTGGCACAGGGTGATTTTTATACACTCGAAGCTCAGCGCGCATTGGATAATTCACAGGTTGTAAGTGCCCGGAATAACCTGGATATTGCATATCTTACATTGGTTCAGATGCTGGATTTACCTACAACCCAAGGCTTTGAAATTGAAACTCCCGACCTGGAAATGGCATTACAACCTAGCCTGGCAACCCCTCCGGAACTAATTTATGATTTTGCTTTAGAAACTCAGCCTCTTATCAAGAGTGCTGAATCCAGAGTTAAAAGTTCCGAAATTGGTTTATCAATGGCACAGGGTGGTCAGTCGCCAACGCTTACATTACAGGGTTCATTAGGAACAGGTTTTTCGGGAGCCAACAAGATACTCGATACAATTAACTACTCGTATAATACAAAACCTTTTGCCGATCAGGTAAAAGACAATTTCAACCGTTCTATTTCGCTTAATCTGAATGTGCCTATTTTTAATGGATGGGCAACGCGTACTGCTATCAGCCGGGCTAAAATAAATGTAGAAAATTCTCAATATAACCTTGAACTCAGCAAACTTCAGCTTCGCAAAACTATTGAACAGGCTTATGCCGATGCCAAAGCCGCTTTGAATAATTATAATGCATCTTCCATTGGTGTTAATGCCGCACGTGAGTCCTTCAGGTACGCGGATCAGAAATTCAACGTTGGAACATTGAATTCAGTAGATTATAATAACTCAAAAAAAGACCTTGAAAAAGCAGAATCAGATCAGTTGAATGCCAAATTTGAATTCATTTTTAAGAGTACGGTACTTGATTTCTACATGGGTAAACCTTTATCACTCAAACGGAATTAAAAGCTGATTATCTGAATAAGCTGACAAACAAAAAACCAAACTATAAATTAATCCATATCAACGATGTTTACCAAGAAAAGAATTATCTGGATACTTATTATTTTTGTTGCTGTTGCTCTTATCGGTGGCATTATTGCCAAGAAAAAAGGGCTGATCGGTAAACCCGATGAAACAAAAGTGGCAACTGAGAAAGTTACCAAACGCACAATTGTGGAAGTGGTTTCGGCTAACGGAAAAATTGCCCCTGAAAGTGAAGTAAAGCTTTCTCCGGATGTATCGGGAGAAATTATTGAACTATATGTAAAAGAAGGGGATCTTGTTAAATCAGGTCAATTGCTTGCAAAAATAAATCCTGAAATATACTTATCAAATTACGATCGTACTATTGCAGCACTTAATACATCGCAGGCTAACCTGGCTAATTCGAAAGCCCAGCTGGCGCAGATAAACTCACAATTTATCAATGCAAAAAGTTCATTCGAACGTAATGAGAAACTGCATAACCAGAAAGCAATTTCCGATGCTGAATTTGAAACATCGAAAGCTAATTTCGAAGTTGCCCAGGCCCAGGTTGAGGCAGCCGAACAAAGCATTAAAGCAGCAGCTTTCAATGTTAAAAATGCCGAAGCTGGTGTGAAGGAATCGAAAGAAAATCTATCTAAGACTTCTATTTATGCCCCTGTCGGAGGGACAATATCGAAACTCAACCTCGAAAAAGGCGAACGCGTAGCCGGTGCTTCGCAATTCGGATCAGGTACGGAAATATTGCGTATTGCAAACCTTCAGACAATGGAAGTGAATGTTAGTGTTAATGAAAACGACATTGTACGTGTTACCCTTAACGATACAGCTTTGGTTGAAGTGGATGCATATCAGAACCGTAAATTTAAAGGAATTGTAACCGAAATCAGCACCTCCGCAAATACGGTAGGTGTGAGTGCCGACCAGGTAACGAATTTCGATGTTAAAATCCGTATTCTGCCTGATTCCTATAAAGATTTGATAAAAGCCGATAAACCCAATGATTCACCTTTCCGCCCGGGTATGTCAGCAACAGTCGATATCCGTACCGAAAGTGTTGTAAATGTTCTGACACTTCCTATCCAGGCTGTTACCACCAGAGCGGATACGACCAAGGCTGCACCTAAAATGGAAGAAAAAGAACAACCGGAACAGGATGATGCTAACGCTAAGAAGAAAGTCGAAGTTGTTCAGGAGTACGTTTTCCTTTATGATAAAGGTGTTGCGAAAATGCTGAAAGTAAAAACCGGTATTCAGGATAATACCTATATACAGATCCTTGAAGGCCTGAAAGAAGGACAGGAAATTATCACTGCCCCATACCGCGCTGTTTCCAAAAAACTGAAAGATGGCGATAAGGTGACAAAGGTTGAAACCAAGGATTTGTATTCTGATGAAAAAAAGTAAGAAATAGTTTATTTTTAGAGAAAGGCCCGGAAACGGGCCTTTCTTATTTAACAAGGTTGTAAATTTGCAGCCAATTTAATATTCACTCATGTCCTTAATCTTAGGTATCGAAACAGCGACATCGATTTGTTCAGTGGCACTGGTCAGGGACGGGAAACTGTTGGCTATACGCGAATCGGTTGGTGCCAGGGATCATTCAGGCGCACTTACAACCTATATTGCTGAAGTATTTACTGAAGCCGGATTAACCTATCCTCAAATGGATGCCATAGCGGTAAGTATGGGCCCCGGCTCTTACACCGGCCTGCGAATTGGAGTATCTTCTGCCAAAGGTCTTTGCTACGCGTTAGACAAACCATTCATTGCCATTGATACTTTGCAGTCGTTGGCGTGGCAAGCTTTACAGAAGTGTATACAGTTGGAAAAAGATCTGGAAAATATTTTATTTGTACCCATGCTTGATGCTCGGCGGATGGAGGTTTATACTGCTATTTTCGATGAGGACCTTCAGGTTATTGAACCGGTAAATGCCCACATTATTACCGAAAATTCTTTCGAAGCTCACGCCGGTAAAAAGATCATTTATTTTGGGGATGGCGCTTCCAAGTGCATATCGACATTCGAATCGAATAACAATTATACTTTTTTCGACAATATTAATTTATCCGCTTTCGCAATTTGCGTGCTGGCTGAGAGTGAATTTAAGAATACTAATTTTGCCGATGTCGCTTATTGTGAGCCATTTTACCTTAAAGACTTTATTGCCGGAAAACCCAGGGTGAAGGGGCTTTACTAAAGAACATTTAGAAAGCGGAATTTCAGCTGAGCTGGATTTGTAATCGCTGAGCGGGATTTGTAATCCCGCTCCAGGGAGTTTGGAATTTGTAATTCCAGTATAAGAATTTATTTCTGTTACCAGGCCCTAAAGTTATACTGCAGGGCGGGGTTTGTAATTCCTGTCTATGAACTTTTATTTGCATATTCCTGCTTTATCAGGGCTTTTGTTACAGCATAAGGGCAAACAAAGGGAATAACTTTCTTGTTGCTGAATTGTTTCTTATATCGAAATATCTTTATATTTGTTTCTGTTTCATTTGTAGGACAATCCTAACCTGTTTATACCATTATCGATGGATTATAAAATATTACAACCCGAGCGCATCGGCAGCATGTTGCTGGTTACGATCAACCGTCCCGAAAGTCTGAACGCCCTTAACACGGCTTTTTTCGATGAGATGGATCACTTTATTGCCAACGATGCTACAGATCCAGGACTTACCGCAATTGTGATAACCGGCATGGGTAAAGCCTTTGTTGCGGGCGCGGATATTTCCGAAATGGTAAATAAAACCGCTGAGGAAGCTGAAGCCTTCTCGCTGCGAGGACAAAATACGTTCAGGGGTTTCTCAACCATTGCCGTGCCGGTAATAGCTGCTATTAATGGCTTTGCGCTGGGAGGTGGCCTTGAACTTGCACTTGCTTGTGATTTCCGGATTGCAGCGAGTACGGCTAAATTCGGTCAACCCGAAGTCAATCTGGGGCTTATTCCCGGGTATGCAGGCACCCAACGTTTGCCTCGACTTGTTGGTATGGGCGATGCGCTTTACATGCTAATAACCGGCGAAATGCTCACTGCTGCCGATGCTCTGCGCATCGGACTTGTTCAGAAAGTCACGGAACCTGAGCAGTTAATGGAGGAAGTATATCGAATTGCCGGTGTAATAGCATCAAAAGGGCCGGAAGCTGTTAAACGTGTGAAATTTGTTGCCCGGCAAGGTTACCAGGTTTCATTAGGGCAAGGCAGCCTGCTCGAAGCACAGGCTTTCGGCCAGCTTTTTGGAAAACAAGGCACAGAGGGAATGAAAGCGTTCCTCGAAAAGAGAAAACCACAGTGGTAGTTAGTGAAGTGAGAAAATCGTTAATGGAAAATCGTTAACAGTTTCGCCCCTAATCCCCAATCCTTAACCCCCAAACCCTCAACAAAAAAATGGAATACATACAACGCCTCCAGAAAGTCTCTGTACTCGGTGCAGCCGGGAAAATGGGTAGCGGAATTGTACTGCTCACTGCCATCGAAATGGCCGATCAGATGCTTAAGCATGAAAACAAAGGGAAATCTTTTGTATTAAATGCAATTGATACTTCTGATGAAGGTCTCACCGGACTAGTATATTATTTGCAGTCACAAGTTCTGAAAGCTGCCGAAAAGAAGGCAGTTGCACTTCGTAGTGTTTACGCCCCACAACTCCAATTAATCGAAAATAGCGAAATAATCGACGCTTATGTGCATGACGTAATGAGTATTATCCGCACTACTACCCGTATTGAAGCCGCGTATGATTCCACTTTGGTTTTTGAAGCAGTTAGTGAAAACCAGACATTGAAGGAAAAGCTTTTTCGTTTAATCAATGAAAACAATAAAAATCAACCCTGGTTTTTTACAAATACATCTTCAGTCCCTATTGGTGGTCTTAATAAGAATGCTGCTTTGGAAGGAAGGATACTAGGATTTCACTTCTACAATCCGCCCGCTGTTCAAAAATTAGTTGAACTTATCACTATAGCTGAAAACTCTTCAGGTATGATTGAGTTTGCCAACAAATACGCAGCTAATCTTCGTAAAACAGTAGTTCCATCAAACGATATTGCAGGCTTTATCGGCAACGGTCATTTTATGCGCGATGCTTTATTCGGGATCGCTGAAGCGGAACGGCTTTCAGCTCAGATGCCTTTACATGAAGCAATTTATTGCGTCGATCGGGTTACGCGTGATTTCCTGTCGCGGCCCATGGGAATCTTCCAGTTGATTGATTATGTAGGGCTTGATGTAGTTCAGTTTATTCTTCGCGTAATGCAACCGCATATGCAGGGCGAAAAAATGCACAGCAGCCTGCTGGATGAACTGGTTCTCAGTGGTGTTAAAGGTGGACAATTCAGCGATGGAAGCCAGAAAGATGGCTTCCTGAAATATGAAAAAGGTAAGCCTGTTGGTATTATTGATAAATCTTCAGTTACCTATATCGGGATTTCTGCTTTCCGGGAAAAGTCAGACAACTGGCTGGGAGTTGTTCCTAATGATATATTGCCATGGAAAGAATTGGTCAAGCTACGCGATAAAGATCCCGTTCTGAAACCAGCTTTTAAAGCTCTGCTAGACTCCGGATCAGAAGGAGCATCACTAGCAATGACTTTTGCCTTGAACTCCCGCGCAACAGCACTTAAACTCGTCACCGATGGAGTTGCACAAAACGGGAATGATGTAAATACCGTTTTACTCACCGGTTTCTTCCATGCTTATGGTCCTTTAAATGATTATTTGTAACAGGTTTTAATTCGATCGAAATGCCAAAACCATCACGTAAAATATATATGGCTGCCGGTTACAATACCATTTCACTTGGTACCGGCCGCAAAGAATTTAATCCACGCACCGAACGTCCGGGGCTGGAGCATTATTTGAAAGAAGCCGGGCAAGGCGTAATCACGCAATTGGGTGGAGCACATAGTGTAGACGAAAGCGCTGTGGGAAATTTCATGTCGGCCCGATTTAATAAACAGGCGCATCTTGGCGCTTTTTTACCCATGGTCGATAAAGGTTTACGCTACAAACCATCGATCAGTGTCGAAGGAGCATGTGCATCAGGTGGTCTGGCCCTGGTCACCGGAATTAAATCGGTATTGGCCGGAACAGCGGATTCCGTTCTTTGCATAGGAGTGGAAGTTCAGAATACGGTGAAAGCCATTTACGGAGCCGATATCCTTGCCGGTGCCGGCTGGTTCAGTAAAAGAAAAGAAGGTCATGCCTATTTTTTCCCCGGTCAATTCAGCGACAGGGCAGGAGCCTATTATGAAAAATTTGGACGTGATTATGCCCGCAAAGGTTTTGCGCGTTGGTACAGGAATGCCATCGAAAATGCACGTCTGTGCCCGACAGCACAGGAACATCATAATACGGTTATCGATCTTGAAAGACTAGCGTTGACCGAACCCGATCCGCGTTCATTTACCGATCATCTTAATGTTTTTGACTGTTCCAAGGTAAGTGATGGAGCTTCCGGAATTGCTGTATTAAGTGACGAAGGTCTTATGCGAGCCGGTATTGCTTACGCTTATGCTGTTGAGATAATTGGTTGGGGACATGCCGTTGACGATATTACTGAAGATCCGCCACAACTCACTGTGCTGTCAACCATGCGCGGAGCCATCAGGCAGGCACTTGCATCTGCGGAAATTAGTATAGAGCAACTTGCAACTATAGAACTTCACGACTGTTTTACCATTGCCGGAATACTGGCGGTTGAAGCTTTGGGATTTGCCGCTCATGGCGAAGGCGCTGCTTTTGTTGCTGCCGGAAATACAGCCCGCGACGGGAAAATACCTATTAACACCACCGGTGGACTTATCGGCTGGGGTCATCCTACAGGCGGAACCGGAGTACACATGGCTGTAACTATTTGGGAACAACTTACCGGCAAAGCCGGCTTGAATCAAATCAAGATAGATACTTCACGACCTTACGGCATGACTGTTAATATGGGAGGGGATGATAAAACCGTCGTTGCAATTGTATATAAACGAGGTGAATAAATTAACGGCATAAACGATAAAAGCCCCCAAAATGGAGGCTTTTACTGAGGTTTCGAGCGGATTCGAACCGCTGTAGACGGTTTTGCAGACCGCTGCCTAACCACTCGGCCACGAAACCTTGTTTTGGCGGTGCAAAGGTATGTAAATAACAAATTATCAACAAATACTTTTTTAGGCATGCTTTGCGAATGACTTAAGGCATTCGGGGCAAAGGCATCCCGACCATTTGTCCTGTATTATTTGCATGGTATCGGCAGGTACATCCACTTCAAAACACCAGCATTTTGCTGAAGTACTACAAGTGAATGAAGTGCCACAGCGCGGGCATTTCTTTTGTTCGAAGGGTCGGTCTTTATCTTTCAAAAGGATATTATTTTAAAAAGTTAGATTAGAGTTTCCGGGTTCATTTTTTTGCAAATCTGCATCCGACATCCGACATCCGACATCGAACATCTGACATCTGACATTCCTTTACCGTTCCAGGGTCACACTCACCTGCCTGATTTTTCCGCCATGCGCCAGTGCCGGATTCAGTTTCGAAACTTTTATTTTAACATGAGTCAATGTCTTGAAATCCCTGTAAAGGGCATCTACCATCCTCCGGGCAACATGTTCGAGTAAATGGGAATGTAGCTCCATCTCCTGCCTCAAAAGCGCGTAAACAGCCTGGTAATTCACCGTATCTTTAAGACTGTCGCTGGTTTCTGATTCAGATGTGTCTGTTGTTAGCCATGCGTCAACGGTAAACCTGGTGCCAATCACACGCTCTTCCTTGAAGCAGCCGTGGTAGGCAAAAAAATCCATTCCTTCTATTTCGATGAGGCCCATTTTGGTTATTAGTTAATGGTTGATTAGTTAATGGAAAATGGTTAGCAGAAAGATACCAATAAACCCCAAAATCCATTTAAATAATTAATAAATGATCCAAAGTTATCGGAATGAATTCCCTAAACCCCAATCCCTAACTCCAAAACCCTTATTAAAACAATTGAATGCAAAATTAGTTGTATTCGTCCACATTCAATACTTCAAGCCAATTTCATTCTTACTATTTTCTATTTTCAATTAACTATTATCTTGTTTTACTGCAACTATTTTCCATTTTCCATTAACTATTAACCTCAATACCTTCCCCCAAAGCCAATAAACTTTACCTTTGCAAATTATTATGGAATAATTTGCTTAAATGCCCCATCATCATGACTGACGAAAATATTACTACCCCAACAGAAGAGAAAGTTTCATTAAATTTTATCCACCAGATTATTGAAGATGAACTCGCCCAGGGCAAAAACCAGGGACGTGTTCATACCCGTTTTCCGCCGGAACCAAACGGTTACCTGCATATCGGGCATGCCAAAAGTATCTGTCTGAATTTCGGAACGGCTATTAAATACAATGGGCTGGCTAACCTGCGCTTTGACGATACTAATCCGGTGAAAGAAGATACTGAATATGTGGATAGCATCATGGAAGATGTGCGCTGGCTTGGTTTCGACTGGGGCGACCGGCTTTTTTACGCTTCCGATTATTTCGATCAGCTTTACGACTGGGCAGTAAAAATCATTAAAGAAGGTAAGGCGTATGTTGACGATCTGAATGCAGAGCAGATAAGCGAATATCGTGGTACTGTTACCCGTGCAGGGAAAGAAAGCCCATACCGGACCCGTTCAGTTGAAGAAAACCTGGACTTGTTCGCCCGTATGAAAAACGGTGAGTTTCCTGACGGAAGCAAAGTTCTGCGAGCTAAAGTGGATATGGCTCATCCCAATATGCTGTTGCGCGATCCGATTATGTATCGTATTCTGCATACCGATCACCACCGTACCGGCAACAAATGGTGTATTTATCCGATGTACGACTACGCTCATGGTCAAAGTGATTACCTCGAAGGAATTACACACAGTATCTGTACGCTTGAATTCGAGGTACACAGGCCACTTTACGAATGGTACCTCGAACAGGTTGCCGAAGGCGATTATCGTCCGCGACAGATCGAATTTGCCCGCTTAAATCTAACATATACAGTTATGAGCAAGCGCAAACTGTTACAACTCGTTAACGAAAATGTTGTAAACGGTTGGGACGACCCGCGTATGCCGACCATTTGTGGTTTGCGTCGCCGCGGATATACTCCTGAATCGTTGCGAAACTTTGCTGATACAATCGGTATCGCCAAGCGCGACCAGTTGATTGATGTTGCATTGCTCGAATTCTGTGTTCGTGAGGATCTCAATAAGCGCTCAAACCGTGTAATGGCGGTTCTTAATCCTGTAAAACTTATACTCGACAACTTTCCCGAAGGACAGGTTGAAGAACTCGAAGCCACTAACAACCCGGAAGATACTGAAGCCGGTTTCCGCAAGGTACAGTTCTCAAAGGAACTTTATATCGAACGCGAAGACTTCCAGGAAAATCCTAGCGGAAAATTTTTCCGACTGAAACCAGGCGGAGAAGTTCGCCTGAAATACGGTTATATCATTAAATGCGAGAACATTGTAAAGGATGACGAGGGAAATATTACCGAGATTCATTGTACTTACCAGGCCGACACCCGCAGTGGAATGGAAAACAGCAACAAAAAAGTGAAAGGTACTCTTCATTGGGTTTCTGTTGCTCATGCTTTGCCGGTTGAAGTTCGTTTATACGACAGGCTTTTTTCAACCGAAACGCCTGAGAATGTTGAAGAGGGACACGATTTCAAAGAAAATGTGAATCCTGATTCTTTGAAAATCATCACGGCTTATGCCGAAACTTCGGTTTCCAAAGCAAAAGCAGGCGACAGGTTTCAGTTCGAAAGACTTGGTTATTTCTGTGTAGATCCTGATACAAGTGGCTCATCCATAGTGTTTAACCGTACAGTTGCCCTTAAAGATACCTGGACTAAATCAAAACAGTTCTAAAAAATCTGACTATTTCTGATGTTGCGTTTAAAATTTTGTATAATTTTGCGCTCCTCAAATGAAAATTGTCTGATGGTGTAATCGGCAACACGTCTGATTCTGGATCAGAAGAGTCCAGGTTCGAGCCCTGGTCGGACAACATAAGAATCCCGCGATGAGCGGGATTCTTTGTTTAAGTCCAACCAGGGCGAGACAATTATCCCGATAAAAACGGGAAGCCCTGGTCGGATAAATCAAATTCAACCACTTACAGAGTTATTTTGCAAGTGGTTTTTTTATACACCTACAAACAGTATTCATACAAAATACACGATTACCATAATAACTGTAAAATATCTTTTCTTTCAATAGAATTTGTTAGTCTCCTGATATTCAATTAATTTAACAAATATAATCAGGTGGAAAGACCAGAAAATCAAAAAAAAGCGAAAATTTACGGATAGCAAAGCTGAACACAATATCTTTGTTTCTCGCAAGAAAACAGAATCAGACTTAAAATTAATGATATAAAAAAATGAGAAGCAAAGTTTTATTTGTTTGCATTATCATTTGTCATTCAGCTTTATCGCTATTTGCGCAAAATAAAAACGACCGGTTTCATTTGCTTGGCTCTGAAAGAGGGGGTCAGGTAAACGGATACTTCGGCCCGTTTATTTCATTGTCGGATGTTGAAGGTCATACTGCAATCGATGCGGGAGCTACCGGCGGAGTTGTATTTAACAATAAATTCTTTATTGGTCTTTACGGGCAAAAACTAGTAACAAAAGTGCCCCGAACCGATCTGTCAACAATTGGTTATACGACTTTTACCGATGGAGAAATAGATATGATACATGCCGGTGGTGTGCTGGGTTATATTCATAAATCCAGGAGAATTCTGAATTGGGGGCTAAGTGGTTCCGCAGGTATGGGGAGAATAGACATTTCCGCAAAAGGCCCAATGAATAAATATACTGATAAAATTTATGACGATGTGGTATTCATATTGACACCAAAATTATTTGTTGAAATGAAAATGACAATGTGGTGTAAAATTAATGCGAGTGCCGGCTACCGTTATGTAGGTATGATTAATGGCGTTTATGAAAGTCCGGATGGCGAAACAATACCGACATTCATTCAAACCGATTATTCCAAACCTGAATTTTCAATATCTCTGCTCTTGGGATCTTTTGGTTTCAGGTCATACCTGCTGAAATAACACAAATTGAAACTGTTTAGCCGGTCGGCGCCACAGTTCATATCCAAAAGAGGGATACTGCCTTTTCAGCAAAGTTTTTCACAATTCCAATACCGGGTTAATGCTCATTTTCAATGCATCGGTGGTCCATCCGGTCTCCCTCCCGGAGGTCCGTCAAAACCGCGTTTTTCATTTGTTGGAAGTTTGCCTGTGAAATTACGCAGACTATACGTAAATGCAAGCATAAAATACTGCTGTAGTACCTGGGTATTTGAATCTTCGATATAAGTATCCGTTACACTGCGGTTCAGACTTTTATTTTCGTCTAGGATATCATAACATGACAATTTTATTTCGCCTGATTTATTCTTAAATATTTTCTTACCCAGATTAAAATTCCAAAGCGTATATTGATCATTGATATTGGAAGAAATACCGTTATAATTCTGATAAGTCACACTATTCTGAACAAAAAACCCTTTCCAGAATTCCCAGTTAAACTGGATGGATCCTATCTGGAACAGGTAATTATTATTTAAACTTGGCTGAATGGTATTCTCAACAATATTATAGTTAATGTTGTAAGTGAGGGTAAAATCAATTTTCTCGCTGATATTGCTGCTCAAAACAGCTCCGATATTGAATCCGTATGTATTTGAAAAATTAGCCCTGTTATTGATCAGGCTGGGCAATCGGTTGTAACTGAAACCGGTATTAAAATTCAGGTTGCTTTTAATGGGTTTAACCGGAAATCCAATCGTTGTTAAAATGCGGCCATTCCAGGCACCATCAAGGTTTTCGGGTATCGATAATTGAGTTCCCAGGTTAATTGTTTGGCCGTTTACAACCGTATCGCTCGAAGCGATGAGTGTTGAATTTCCTATATAGTTCTGAACTTTCTGGAAAAATAACATTCCAAAAAGGTTAGTGGTTTTCTCTTTGTTGGAATGCGAAAAACGCGACATGGCAAAATGCCTGATCTCTTGTTTCAGATCAGGGTTACCAGTTGAAAGAAGCAGTGGGTTTGAATTATCTATAACTTTTTGCAACTGGGTGGCCGAAGGTGCATTGGTACTTGCCCTGTAAGTAACTCTCAGGTTGGTAAACTTGGTAAATTTGTAGTTTATCATCACATTCGGAAGTACTGAATTAAATGTTTTACGGGTGGAATCAATATCCGGGAAACTTGTATTCCCTTGAAGAGCAGCGTACTGATAGGAAATACCTGCGTTCAGATTCATCATCTCTGTCTGAAAAAGGTAGCCGGTTCCAACGCGGTGAGTTATATAATCATTGTCATAAATACTTGAGTAAAGCGTGTCGAATGATGTATAATTCTGTTGGGAAGCTACATAATTATAAGTCCTTTTATCGTTTGAATTTTCAGAATAGGAAACAGAATAGTTAAGTTGAAGCTGGCTGTTTTTGCTTAAAGGCTCGGTATAAACAAGATTTGCTGAAAGGTTTAAGCCATCCGAAAGGGTTTTACCATACTGATCTGTAGTATCATTTGATTTTCCTACCTGTGAATTGTAAAAAACACTCAGATTATTCACATAACTATCACGATACCTGTTACTTATACCAGTGCCAATATTAATGGAGGCAGTTCGGCCTTTTTTGAGGAATTTATGACGGTAAAGTAAGTCATTGTTAAAATTGTACCCGTTCGCATCGTTCTCATTATTGTTAACAGATTCATTTATTAGGCTATCAGGGGTAAATTCAGGATGCACGCCGGTAATTGCAATAGAATAACTGTTGGATTGGTTGTACTGAAGACTAAACCTTGGAGTTAGAATGAAAGAATTGCTTGAATCAGGATTGTACTCAATCCGCATATTCAAACGGTGATTAACATTATCTGATTCTGATTTACTGATTTCATTGTAATACTGGCTTGCATCTTCACCAAGTATATATTGCCTGTTAATTAGTTTGTTATTGATGTTTTCGCCTTTATTCCAAAAATAGCTTGCATTTAAAATCAGTTTGCTTCCCCAGGAATCAGTGTAATTAAAACCTATGGCATGCGTACTGAATATCCCGCTTGACGGACCAACCTGCATTGCGGAACCACCTCTGCCACCTGAACGGCCTCCGCCACCACTGCCAATCACATCATCGGCCGAGAAATTCTGCTGATTCACATTGTTGCTCATTCCCAGCAGGGTTATTTTGCGATCACCATTAAAAAAATTAACGTTGGCTCCCAGCAGGTATCGGTCATCGGTTCCATAACCGGCTGAAAACTTACCGAATTGTCCTGTTTTTTTTGCATTCCGGGTAACAATATTAATGGTTTTCTGCCCGCTGCCATCGTCAAAACCGCTCCAGGCTGCCTGGTCCGAAAGTTTATCGAAAACCTGGATTTTATCTACTACTTCGGCGGGAAGGTTTTTTAACGTTACGGAAGGATCTTCACCAAAAAATTGCTTGCCATCAACCAGCACTCTTTTTACATCTTCACCATGTGCTTTCACTGTCCCGTTTTCGATAGTAATTCCGGGCATTTTCTTTACCAGGTCTTCCGTTGTTGCGTCTTGGGTAACCTTAAATGCAGTGGCATTGTATTGGGTAGTGTCTCCTTTCTGCTCCGCCCTTTCAGCGGTTCCTCTGATTTCAACTCCGCCAAGGATGTTTGCTGATGGCTCTAAAATGATAGTTCCAATATTTACCGATTTTCCTCCGACAATTACTTCTTTAGTATACTTCTGAGATCCTATATAAGTTATCTCCAGGCGGAAGCGCCCTTTAGTCAGTTTATCAAATACGAACTCACCTTTTATGTCACTTCTCCGGTAATTGACTTTTGTGGAGTCGCGCATACTTACAAGTTTTAATGTAGCTCCGACCATTGGCAGATTATCCTGTTGATTGACAATAGTGCCTGAAAGACGAAATTCCTGTGCGAACGCGGTATTTAAAAATAAAAGACAAATAAAGAATAGGGTAAACTTAAGTTTCAACATGGGGAATATTAGTTACAGTTTACAAAATGAATCTAACCTTTGATGGCTGGAAATGGAAAAGGATTAATCCCGAAAAAAATAAATAGCCAGAAAACCTCTTTTCGGGAAAACATTGTCAAAACAGGATTGGTCCCGAAAAATTACTCATGCATTTTATTTTATTTTCAGAATCATGCAGTTTTTTTATTTTGAAGGTTAAATCTGAAAAACACTATAGATTTTTATATAATTTTTTACAAGTATCTGGCAGGAAAATTAACTTTCAAAACTACTTGTTTGTCAGTAAAATAGGGTAGAAGTTCCGGTTTTAAAAGTGATTCGGCAGGTTAATTTAAGTCGCTGAGATTGCAATAAAATTCCTGATACGTACACTGGTGCTCAAATTTTGTGTTTAAAAGCGCTTAAAATTGGAATCGTAAAATCTCAATTACAATTTTGAAATTCGCCATTTATTTGCCGGAGCGAATCCCGTAATAAAACAGTTTTTAAAACGCTCTTCATTTTTTTACTCTCAAATACTGAATCATGTTGCAAGGTGAAAAACAGACTTACAAAAAAAGCTGCCTGACCCAGGGCAACCTTTTCTGATATATAGCTTCCGTCAATATTTAACTTGCAGTTTTAAGAATTACAATCATTACCAGATTTTAACCCGCAGGCTATCGGCCCGCCACATTGCATCACCTTGCTTGCTATCTGAATCATCTGCCACAAGCCATTATTTTGTTTGCTGGCCGGAATAGGATTTTCCTTAAACCATTTCCCGCTGGCGAACAGAAAGAAATCATCGCCAGGCTTTATTGTCGAATCAATATGCATGGCCATGGCATTTTTTTCGTTGATTTTAGCCGAAGTATTTGTACATGAAGCAATGAAGGCAACAATAGCAATTTAACCTTAAAAACAGAAAACTGATTTCATGAAGTTTTATAAAGTATGTGTTCCGTTAATTGAAAAGCTATTTACACAACAATTTTTTCAATGCCTTTTTGAATGCGGTCTAAAGTCTTTTCTTTACCAATTACAGCCATCATATCCATCATTCCAGGACCGGCATTAGTTCCAACTACTATTAACCTCAATGGATTCATAAGCTGGCCCATTCCGATTCCTTTGTTCTGAACAAATTCTTTGGTGTTGACTTCTATATTTTCCTTTGTAAAAGGTTCGGTCGCTTCAAGCACAGGAATATATTCCGCCAATAGGGTAGGGGTTTCGGTTTTCCAGATTTTGGCCACTACTTTTTCGTCGTACGATTCAGGATCGAGGAAGAAGAAATGCGATTGGGTAAATAAATCCGGAATCAGCACAGCCCGGTCGTGAATCAATGTGCAGACTTGTTCAACATATTTCTGAGAAGCTTTAATATTCTTTAATTCCAGGATCGGAATCAGTAATGCCGACAATTCAGCCGGAGTTTTCTTCGAAAGGTACTGGTGATTGTACCAGTGAGCTTTTTCCACGTCAAATTTAGCGCCTGATTTACTTACGCGCTCAATACTGAATTCATGAACCAATTCATCCAGCGTAAACAATTCCTGCTCTGTTCCTGGATTCCATCCCAGGAAAGCCAGCATATTAATAAAAGCTTCGGGAAGGTAACCACTTTCGCGGTAGCCAGAAGATACTTCGTTTGTTTTCGGATCTGTCCAGCGTAAAGGGAAAACAGGGAAGCCCAAACGGTCACCATCACGCTTGCTAAGCTTGCCGTTTCCATCGGGTTTCAGCAGCAGCGGTAAATGGGCAAATTCCGGCATTTCTTTTTCCCAGCCGAAAAAGCGATAAAGAAGAACATGTAACGGTGCTGATGGCAGCCATTCTTCTCCACGTATTACATGCGAAATTTTCATCAGGTAATCGTCAACCACATTGGCTAGGTGATAGGTCGGCATTCCATCTGATTTGTATAAAACTTTATCGTCAAGCAGGGCGGAATCTACGGTAACAACACCACGTATCAAGTCATGTACTGTGATGGTTTCATGTTCAGGAATTGTAACGCGGATAACATAATGAACGCCTGCATCCAGTAATGCTTTAACTTCATTTTCAGGAAGTGTGAGTGAGTTTTTCAATCCCATGCGGGTTTGAGGACCATACTGGAAAGTTTCCTTTCGTGATTCGTATTGCTTGCGAATGGCATCCAGTTCTTCAGGTGTATCAAAGGCAAAATACGCAGTTCCATTTTTCAGAAGCTGCAGAGCGTACTGATGATAAATTTCCTTACGGTCGCTCTGGCGATAAGGTGCGTAGGGGCCGCCGATATGAACACCTTCGTCGAAATGAATTCTGCTCCAGGTCAATGATTCAATAATATATTGTTCAGCACCGGGAACAAATCTTCCCTGGTCGGTATCTTCAATCCGGAGGATAAATTTGCCGCCGAGTTTACGGGCAAAAAGATAATTATATAAAGCTGTCCGCACTCCGCCAATGTGTAGCGGGCCGGTGGGACTTGGGGCAAAACGTACTCTTACTTCGCGCATAATTTTGTTGTTAAAGGGCGCAAAGATACAAAACCTCTACTTCTGTTTTTTATTCATTGATTTGCATAAAATTCATTTTTGAGTTGTTTAGGAAAAGAAGAAATATAGCCACGGAGGCACGAAGAACATGGAGGAGCACAGAGATTTAGAATGTGAAGCCTGTAGAATTCTTATTATTGAAAAAGAGAAATAAACTCTTATTTACCACTCTTATGGCCTAAAACAATAGGCTTTTTTTATTCGCCTCCGTGAACCTCTGTGTTCTTCAGGTCTCCGTGGTAAAATTAAAATGCTCAGGATTTGGAATATACTCTTCCTGAAAACGGAGCAAACAACAATCAACTATAGTTGTTACCTTTGTAGGTTAATTTGTTAACAACTCCGGGAATAATCAGCTATAATTCACCCTGGGTTGACCAACTGAAAATAATGGAAAGTAACTATGCTTTATTGATCCGGAAGATCGATGAGTTTATCCGGAAATACTATAAAAACCAACTTATCCGCGGGCTGCTTTATTCGCTGGCAGCCATCGGTATGTATTTTATTTTGATTGTGCTGCTCGAATATTTCTCATGGTTTGGTACAGGTACAAGGAGTTTACTTTTCTATACCTTCCTGTTTACAACTGTATACATTATAGGTCATTATATTGTACTTCCAATTGCTCATATCAGCCGGTTGGGCAAAGTAATAAATCATGAGCAGGCGGCTCAAATTATAGGGAAGCATTTCGTTGAAGTTAAGGATGTATTGATAAATACTTTGCAGTTGTATCAGCTTGAACAAGATAAGAATGAAAGCAGTGATCTGATCCGGGCAAGTATCGATCAAAAGATAAAGCATTTGCAGCCTGTTCCTTTTGCCGACGCAGTTGATCTGAAGAAGAATCGCAAATACCTGCCTTATGCCTTGCCACCGCTTATTTTTCTTTTGGCCGCTTTAGTAATTTCACCTTCGTTTATTATAGCGCCATCCAAACGGATTATCAATCACAATAAAGTTTTTGAACGACCGGCACCTTTCACAATTAAGATATTAAATAATAAACTCCAGGCAGTTCAGCAGGATGATTTTACTGTTAAGGTTAAAATTGAAGGTGACGAGATACCAGCGCAATTATTTCTTCAATCCAACCAGGCTAACTACCGGATGGAGAAAGAGAGCAATGTGCTTTACAGCTATACGTTCAGGAACCTGCAGCAGAATACACCTTTTATAATCACGACTGACCAATACAATTCAAAGGAATACACCATAAAAATTCTTCCTAAACCCATTATACTTTCCTTTGATGTGTTGGCTGAATACCCTGCGTATCTTGGAAGGAAAAGCGAAACCATGTCAAATACCGGTGACCTGACTGTGCCTGCCGGAACAAGGTTAACCTGGAAGTTTTTTACACGCGATACCCGAAAGCTGCTTTTCAGAATAGGAGGGAAGCTGACAGAAGTCGCAGCCGGGAAATCCAATACATTTACCCAGTCGGCGCGGATGATGTCAGGGATGCCTTATTCGGTTATTATCGGCAATGAGTATTTTAGTAACCGCGATTCGCTGTCATACCTGGTAAATGTTATTCCCGATTTGTATCCATCTATCTCTGTTGAAGAATTTAAAGATTCCATTTATGATAACAGGCTTTACTACCAGGGAAATGTTAAAGATGACTATGGGCTAAGTAAGCTTGAGTTTGCCTGGACGGTTAAGAAAGCAGGTTCTGAAAACACAACTACCCCTGACGTTAAAACACGTGAAGTCAAACTTGATAAATCCTTGCTCCAGCAACAGTATTTCTACTTTATGGATATGTCAACCTTATTTGTTCAACCTGGTGACGAAGTGCAGTATTATTTTGAAGTCTGGGATAATGACGGCGTAACAGGCAATAAGTCAACAGGTTCAACTAAACATATCTTTAAAGTTCCTACGCTGGATGAGATTGAAAAAATGACGGATATGAAAAACGATGACATCAAGGATAAGATGGAATCGGTTATCAAACAGTCGAAATCCTTACAAAAACAGGTGGAGGATATGCAGAAGAAAATGGTAGATAAAAAGGAAGTTGGCTGGCAGGAGAAACAGGCATTAAAACAATTGCTGGATAAGCAGAACTCATTGCAGGAGCAGGTTCAGGAAATTCAAAAGGAAAACAAAGAGAAAAGTCTGCAACAAAATCAATACCAGGAGCTTTCGCCTGAGATCTTGGAAAAGCAAAAACAGCTTGAGGATTTGTTTAATAAAGTGATGACCGAAGACATGAAAAAGATGTACGAGGAATTACAGAAAATGCTCGAGAATATCGACAAGGATAAAGTGGCCGAAATGCTTGAAAAAATGAAGGATGACAGCAAAGGTCTTGAAAAAGAACTCGATCGGAATCTCGAACTATTTAAACAGCTGGAAGTTGAACAGAAACTACAGCAATCAATAGAAAAACTGGATAAGCTTGCAGAAGATCAGAAAAAGCTGGGTGATGAAACCAATGAGGCTAAGAAGGAAAATCTCGATAAACTTAATGAGAAACAAGATGATCTTAATAAACAGTTTGACCAACTGAAAGATGATCTGAACGAACTGGATAAAAAGAACAACGAACTGGAAGAACCGAACAAACTTGAAAATACCGATGCGGATCAAAAGGATATTGACCAGGAAATGGACAATAGCAGCGAGGAATTAAAAAGTGGAAAACCTCAGAAAGCTTCCCAATCGCAGAAAGGGGCATCCGGCAAAATGGAAAAACTGAGTGAGAAACTTTCTGAGATGCAGCAGGCAATGGAGCAGGAGGATGAAGGCGAAGATATGGAAGCGATCAGGCAGATTTTGGATAACCTGGTAAAGATTTCATTCGACCAGGAAGATATCATGAAACAATTGAATGTCGTAAGTACTACCAATCCTAAATACCTTCAGATCATTCAGCGGCAGAAAAACCTAAAGGACGACCTGGAAATTGTTTCCGATAGTTTGTATGCACTCAGTAAACGGCAGGCTAGTATTGAGCCTTTTATCCTTCGCGAGATGACTGCTGTTGAAAATAACATGGAAGGCGCTGTCAGTCAACTGAATAGCCGTGATGTGGCGCCGGCAAAAACCAAACAGCAGTATGCAATGACTTCGGTAAATAACCTGGCATTGATGTTATCGGAATCGTTAAAGCAAATGCAGCAGAATGCGCAGAGCAAAGGTTCCGGTAAATCTGGTAAAAAGAATCCAAAGCCTGGAATGAGTGCGGGAAAAATGAAATCCATGCGGCAATTGCAGGAACTAATGAACAAGCAATTGCAACAGCTTAAAGAAGGAATGCCCGCTCCCGGGAAGCAAGGCTCACAGGGACAAAAGCAGATGAGCGAGAAGTTTGCCCGCATGGCTGCCCAGCAGGAAGCACTGCGCAAACAAATGCAGGAATACGGGCAGGAGATGCAAAAGGAGGGAACCGGCGTTGACAAAAACATCAAAGAGATGATGCAGCAGATGGAGCAAACGGAAACGGATCTGGTTAATAAACGTATAAATATTGAAACAATCCGGCGTCAGCAGGAAATTGTAACCCGTATGCTTGAGTCGGAAAAAGCCGAACAGCAACGGGAACTTGATGAAAAACGGGAATCGAAGGAATCAAAGGATATATTTTACAATAATCCATCTAAGTACTTCGAATACAACAAGATAAAGGAAAAGGAGACCGAATTGTTCCGGACCGTACCACCTAACCTGAAACCATTCTATAAATCAAAAGTAAACGCATACTTTCTCTCATTCGAATAATAAAATATATATGGTGATAAGCTTTTCAACAGTTGAAGTTGACTATAATCTGAAGAATAAACTCAAGGTGAAAGCCTGGGTAAAATCTATTCTCGAAACAGAGAAAAAGACGGCAGGGGATATAACCTATATTTTTTGCAACGACGATTACCTCGGTTCGATGAATGAGAAATATCTGAAACACGATACGCTCACGGATATCATTACATTCGATTATTCCGAGAAGGGAATTCTTTCGGGTGATATTTTTATAAGTATTGAAAGAATAAAGGAGAATGCAGAAAGCTTTAAAACTGGTTTTGATGCGGAGTTGGGCCGGGTAATGGCACATGGTGTTTTGCATCTTTCGGGATATAAAGACAAATCAACTGATGATAAAAAGATGATGAGAAGTAAGGAAGATTTTTATCTTTTATCTTTTCCGAATCTTTAATACTTCGCTGCAAGCCTTACAAACAGATGCTTACAGCACATTGTTCCACGTGAAACACTTTAAACTTGTTTAAGAAATACGATATAATTGTAGTAGGTGCCGGACATGCCGGTAGTGAGGCCGCGGCGGCTGCAGCCAACCTTGGATCCTCGGTTTTACTGATTACTATGCACATGGGGACAATTGCCCAAATGTCTTGCAACCCGGCTATGGGGGGCATAGCTAAAGGACAAATTGTACGTGAAGTTGACGCGCTTGGTGGTCAGTCGGGTATTATTACCGACCATACGATGATACAATTCCGGATGCTAAACCGATCAAAAGGTCCTGCCATGTGGAGCCCACGTGCCCAAAGCGACAGGATGCGGTTTTCAGAAAAGTGGAGGTTAACCTTGGAAGAAACTCCTAATGTTGATTTCTGGCAGGATACCGTAGTTGGATTATCGGTAAAAGATGGTTTCGTAACCGGTGTTCATACTGCGATGGGATACCATATCGAAAGCAAAGCGGTTGTGCTTACCAATGGAACTTTCCTGAATGGATTAATTCATATCGGAATGAAATCATTTGGCGGAGGCAGAATAGGGGAGAAGAATTCGACAGGATTAACAGAAAACCTGGTTCAACTTGGATTTGAATCAAGCCGTATGAAAACAGGAACTCCTGTTAGAATTGATGGGAGATCCATCGATTTTTCCCGAATGGAAGAACAGCCGGGAGATGAATATGCCGGTAAATTTTCATTCACTGACACACCAATTCTGAAGAAACAACGGCCGTGTTTTATTACTTACACTTCTCCGGAAGTACATAAAGTTCTGGAAACTGGCTTTCACGAATCGCCGATGTTTACAGGAAAGATTGATGGCATAGGCCCGAGATACTGTCCATCAATCGAAGATAAGATTAACCGTTTTGCTGATAAAACCAGGCACCAGCTTTTCGTAGAGCCTGAAGGTTGGGACACAGTTGAGTATTACCTGAATGGATTTTCATCCTCACTTCCTGCCGAAATACAGGTTAAGGCACTTCATTTAATTGCCGGACTCGAAAATGCCAGAATTTTCAGACCGGGATATGCCATAGAATATGATTATTTTCCACCGGTCCAATTAAAATATACACTCGAAACCAAATTGGTCGAAAACCTCTATTTCGCCGGGCAGATTAACGGAACAACCGGTTATGAGGAAGCTGCTTCACAGGGTTTGATGGCTGGCATAAATGCACATTTGAAATTAGTCGAAAAAGAGCCGTTTATTCTTAAGAGATCGGATGCTTATATCGGTGTTTTAATTGATGATTTAATTACAAAAGGCGTAGACGAACCATACAGGATGTTTACCTCAAGAGCTGAATATCGTATTCTGTTGCGTCAGGATAATGCCGATTTACGCCTCACACCGGCCGGCTTTGAACTCGGTTTGGCATCCGCTGCCAGACTTTCAAGAGTTCAAAATAAACAGGAATGGATCGAAAAAGTTAAATCATTTATGCGGAATACCAGCGTTAGCCCGGACCAGGTAAATGGATTTTTGGAGAGTATTGATACAGCTCCGATCAGGCAGAAAGTTAAACTGGATTCCATATTATTGCGGCCTCAGGTTTCTTTTGAACAACTGATCGCGCACCTGGATTTCCTTGGTAATTTTACCAGGGAAATTGGGGCGGACTCAGTCGAAATTCTCGAAGAAGCTGAAATTCTGATCAAGTACGAAGGGTACATTAACAAAGAACAGGAAATAGCTGAAAAACTTTCGAAGTTTGATGATATGCCGCTGAAACAGGATTTCGATTATCTTAGCCTTCCGTCCTTATCAACGGAAGCCAGGCAAAAATTAACCCGAATTAAGCCGGCAACTATCGGACAGGCATCGCGAATAAGTGGGATTTCTCCTTCGGATATTTCAGTTCTGCTTGTTTTCCTTGGAAGATAGAACTTGTTTCACGTGGAACATAAGGAAGTTTAACCTTAATTTAGCTTGGAAAAAGTTCGGGAAAGATTGCAGCCACAAGTTGCAAGAATAAGGTACAGCGATAAAATTTAGATTTTAAGATAAGTATACATCGAATACAAAAACACTGAATGGAGTTATTAAAAAATTGCCCTGTCTGCGGATCTGAAATATTTGAACCGTTTATTTCCGGAAAGGATTATTTCCTTACCGGCGAAAAATTCGAAATTGTTAAATGTGCTGATTGTGGTTTCCGTTTTACAAATCCACGGCCCAAAGCTGAGGACCTGGGAAAATATTATGAATCGGCTGATTATATTTCGCATTCGGATTCTAAGCAAGGGATTTTTGCAGCAGTGTACCAACAGGTTAGAAAATACACCTTAGGACGGAAACTTGCACTGATCAGTAAATTTCAGCAAAAAGGGGAAATTTTAGATATTGGTTGCGCAACCGGGCAGTTTCTGAATTACATGTCGGAGCATGGCTGGAAAACCACCGGAATTGAACCGGATGATAAAACCAGGGCACGCGCAATTTCTGAATATGGATTACAGGTTTTCCCTGAAGAGAAATTAAACTCGTTCGGCAAAGCTTCGTTCGATGTAATAACTATGTGGCATGTACTCGAACATGTTTCGGATCTCAAAGGACGAATGGAGCAAATTAAAAATTTATTAAAACCTCAGGGCACATTAATTATTGCTGTTCCGAATTGTAATGCGGATGATGCAAAAACATACGGTGAGTTTTGGGCCGGTTACGATTTGCCGAGGCACCTGTATCATTTTACACAATCAGACATGAAATTGCTGGCAGAGAAATTCGGGTTTACAATTGTAAAAATACTTGCGATGAAATTTGACGCATTTTATGTCAGCCTGCTAAGTGAAAAATATAAGAGCGGAAAAATGCGCTGGGTGCCGGCTTTATGGAATGGTTTTTGGTCCAATTTAAATTCCGGGCAAAATATGGGTCATTCAAGCCTGATTTACGTGATAAAAATGAAATGAGCCGATTTTAAGCCTTATATTCGCCCCGACAGTGTCTGTAATACCTTGCCCTTAAATTTCCGAGATCGTTAATTCTGGAGCCTGTTTTAAAATTGCCCCTAAAACCCTTGATAATACTGGAGTTTGTAATATTTTTCCTATGATTACCCGGCAAAAACTTAAAAAACACATCCTGATCATGCTTTTTTTAAGCATAGTGTTTTTTTTAGCCGCTTTTCTGATTTCTTCCTCAACTAAAAAACATTACTCTCCTCGTAACGTTTCAAAACGATTAACTTCAGAAATTGCTGATGCAATAAAAGACCTTGAAGCAGAAATTAAAATTGTTGCCTCGCAAAATTTTCAGGATAAAGAATCATTCACAGAATTCCTGGACAAGAACTATCATAATGCCATAGCTGAAAAAGGAATCGAAATTCTGGTTTACAAGAACGATAGTCTTAAATTCTGGACAGCAAACGTTTTTGCCGCACCTTTTATTAAAGACAGTGAGAATTTTACATCTGAAGTGCTTCGAAGCGGAAGCGGGTATTACCTTGTAAGGCAGCAAAGAAGGGGCGGCGAACTAATTATAGCCCTGCAGTTAATTCGCTATAATTATAAATTTTCCAACGAATACCTCCCATCTGGTTTTTATAAACGATTCAGCGCTCCGGATAATGCAGCTATTGTGCTTCGACGAGGAGAAAATAATATTAATAGCCCGGCCGGAAAATTTCTTTTTAGTTTAACCTATGAACAGCCGTTCGAACTGGCACTATGGTTACAATACCTGATTTTTACTTTGTACATTTCCAGTTTCCTTGGCCTTATTTCGGCTGTTTTGTTCATGTATAAGTTGTTGATCGGTGAATTCAGACACAAATGGCCCTATTTTCTTTTCTTCATTTGTGATGTGATAATGCTGAGAGCAGTTCAGTTTTATTTTAGTTTTCCCGCTGATCTTCACCAGATACAATTATTTAATCCTGCTTATTTCGCTTCATCTGAGCTGTTACCCTCTTTGGGTGATTTCTTAATTAACACTCTGATCGGAGTACAGCTAAGCTTTTTTGCTTTTAAATATGTTTCTTTGTTGGAGAAAAAGCAGCTGAATCCCACTCTGTTTATAAAAATAGCCAAAGTATTAATTATTCCGGCCTTAATTTCTGTGTATTATTTTTTAACTCAGACTATATCTGAGCTAGTTCTTAATTCCAGTATTTCGTTTCGTTTCGAAAACATTCTGAGTTTGCCGCATATCAGCCACGTTGGTGTACTTATTATAGCTTCGTTATTATTAGGGTTTTTATTCATTTTTGCGATTGTCGGAAAGTATTTATTAAACTGGATCAGCAATATCAATATATATATATTTATAGCGCTGAGCAGTGTTCTTGCATATGCAGTCCTGACAGATGCAATCGGTAGTTTCGACCTGGTTATTACAATGTTTTTATTTTCATTACTTCTCATTTTGTATTTCCAGATTAATGTTAACTCGTCCAGGAAATACCGGATCAGCCTGGTAATTTCAACTGTAATCGTGTTGTCGGCAATGGCAACATATATTGTGAATAAATCAGAAACAATCCGCGAGCATGAAAAACGCAGAATACTGGCAACTCATCTTTCTGATGCAAGGGATAATCTGGCAGAGTATTATTTTAATGAAGCAGCCAAAAACATTCAACAGGATCTGCTTCTTGCAAAAAAACTAGCTAACTTAAGATCGGATACTGCCTTAAACGAAGTCTCAGCTTATATCAAGAACAAATATTTCTCAGGTTACTGGAGCAAATATCTTGTGCAGATAACTGTTTGTCAGCATGATAAAAAACTCAGCATAAAGCCTGGAAATATTATAACCGGATGTGATGAATATTTTGATGGAAAAATAGCAGAGTTCATGCGTCCGGTTTCCATTCCGGGTTTGTATTTCCTGCGGCAATCCATTGATGCTATGTATTATCTGGGGAAAATCCCTATAAAAATTAATGATTCAGATAGTGAAAATCCACATACCGTTTTTGTTGAAATCAGTACAAATGATATCTGGAAAGGATTAGGATACCCGGAACTGCTTTTTGATACAAAAAATGCCAATACCGATAATTTGTCCGGTTATTCTTACGCATTTTATGATAAAGGTGAACTTGTTAAAAATGTCGGCAAGTTCTCTTTTGACATCGATAACAGGAATATTACACGTTATAAACTAAACCAGGGATTTTTTATTTCGAAAGGATACAGCCACTATGTATTAAATGTGGATCCGAATACAATGATAGTCCTTAGCAAAGAGGTTCCCCGAGTATCTGACTCAATTTCTCCGTTCTCGTATTTGTTCCTTTTGTTAATGGTTATGCTGGCACTGATTAACTGGCTTAAAGGACCCACTTTGAATTGGAGTCTTGGAATTTATACTTTCCGGTTGAGGCTACAGGTAATAATGATTTCAACAATAGTTATTTCTTCACTCGTATTGGTTACAGTTAGTTTGCTGTTTATCAACAAGTTGAATGCAAATAAGAACAATGAAATCCTAAGTGAGAAGCTCAATTCTGTATTAATAGACCTTGAAACAAGGTATGGAGCATACATTTCGTTCGATGAAGTTCACCAGGACGAACTCGCAGATTTATTAATCAATCTTTCAAATACGTATTTCACAGATATTAATATTTATAATTCCAAAGGTTTCCTGATTGCCTCATCCCGCGATCAGATTTTCAGGGAAGGGATGATTGCTGAACAAATTAATCCATCGGGGGCTCAGCAATTAATGGTTGACAAAAAATCTTTTTTTATTCAACGGGAGACAATCGGCACCTATTCCTTTTTGTCTGCATATACGCCCGTTCGCAATATTAATAACCAGTTAATAGGATACCTCAATTTGCCCTATTTTGCTAAACAGGAAGAGATACGTCGTGAGATTTCCGGACTGATTTCCGCTTTGGCGAATATTTATATTTTAATGATTGTTATTACAGTTGTACTGGCCTTGCTGCTGTCGAGATATATTACTAAACCCTTACAACAGATAGGAAACCAGTTTAGCAGAGTAAAAATAGGCGACAAAAATGCAAAGATCGAATGGACCAGGAAGGATGAAATCGGCCGCCTGGTGGAAGAATATAACAGGATGATTGATGAAATGGAGAAAAGCGCTGATTTGCTTGCCCGCAGCGAGCGTGAAAGCGCTTGGCGACAAATGGCCCGCCAGGTTGCCCACGAGATTAAAAATCCTCTTACGCCTATCAAACTCAGCATGCAATTGCTTATGAAAGCCTGGAATGACAAAGCACCAGATTGGGATGTCAGGCTGAAACGGTTTTCGCAAACATTGATCATGCAGATTGATACCCTTTCGTCTATAGCAACTGAGTTTTCTGATTTTGCACAAATGCCTGAACCTCAGATTCAAGAGTTTGATGTCATTCCTCTGATACAACAATCAGTGGCATTATTCCGTGATCAGTCGGACTGCAAAATCACTTTTGATACCTATCAGGGAGAATGTATTATTAAGGCAGACCCCAACCAGATACTTCGGGTCTTTAATAACCTGATAAAGAATGCATTACAGGCCATTTCAGCCGATAAGCAAGGGGTTATCCGGATAAAACTCGATGTTATTGACAATATATGTGAAATCAGCTTCCAGGATAATGGGACCGGTATTTCCACTGAAAGTCAAACCAGAATTTTTTCCCCTAATTTCACTACCAAAACTGCCGGTATGGGCCTTGGATTAGCCATGGTCAAGAATATAATTGATAATTCCTCCGGACGCATTTGGTTCGAAACTGAGCCGGGAAAAGGCACCACCTTTTTTGTAGATCTTCCGATGAGGGATGCCTTGTGATTTTAAATTTCTCTTCGCATCACCATTTTCAAAACACACTATCAACTTCCTTTGATACATAATATTTGTTAACTCCAAAGCCCGGAACGCAACAATGTGTACAGGGAACACTCTATTTACTTACTTTTGTACCGATTAATAATGAAACGTTTTTGAATCCAATAAAACAACTTGCCGGGCAAACTGCGATATATGGACTGAGTTCTATTGTTGCCAGGATCATTAATTTCTTTTTTGTGCCTTTATACACCCGTACGCTTACAACGGGTAATTACGGCCTTGCGTCTGAATTACTGGCTTACATAGCTCTTTTACAGGTAGTACTCACGTTTGGAATGGAAACAGGATTCTTTCGTTTTGCCAGCAAAGATAAAACACGATCTGAAGTTATCTTTTCAACTGCCTTGATGTCGCTGGGGGCAACCTCATTGTCGTTCCTGCTTTTAATAATTTTGTTTTCCGCTCAGCTTAGTGTTTTTACTGAACACCCGGCAACTTATATCATATATGCAGCCCTTATCCTCGCTATTGATTGTTTCACAGCAATACTTTTTGCTGAACTAAGGTTTAAAAACAAAGCGTTTAAGTTTGCTGCATTCCGAAGTATAAAAATACTTTCCGAAGTAGGGTTCAATGTGTTCCTGTTCTTCGTTTTACCCAAATATTTCATTTCGCATCCGGACTCTTTTTTACTCCGGTTTATCCCGGCTACGCCCGATTACGGGTACATACTATTGGCAATATTGCTGAGTTGCGTTGTTTCGCTTCTGCTTTTTATTCCAAGGTTGCTGAATATGCAGTTCGTATTTTCGAAAAAGCAGTTGCAGGAGTTACTGATCTATTCTTTGCCTCTAATGATTGCCGGATTACCGGGTGTTGCTAATGACTTTATAAGCAGAATTTTCTTCCGGTTTTTTGCACCCACAACATCACCCTGGCAGGATCAGTTAGGGATTTTTAATGCCAACGTTAAACTGGCAGTATTTATGGTGCTGTTTGTACAAATGTTCCGATATGCTGCCGAACCTTTCTTCTTTGCATCATCGGCACGCGAGGATATGAAGAAAATTTATGCGGATGTGATGAAATATTTTGTTGCATTTTGTGTTCTTATTTTCCTGGGAATTGCGATGTATCCTGAGTTGTTTGCACTTTTGCTGGGTAAGGAATTCAGGAGTGGAATATCAATATTGCCTATAATGCTGATAGCCAATATATTACTTGGTATTGTATTCAATTTGTCGATGTGGTATAAATTGTCAGGCAAAACGCAGTATGCCCTTACAATCACATTGCTGGGATTGGGTATTAACCTGGTAATAAACATCATTTTCATGCCGGTTTATGGTTTCATGGCTGCAGCATGGGGTTATCTTTTCAGTTACCTGTCGATGGTTCTTTTCAGTTATTACCTGAGTCGCAAATTTTACCCGATTCCTTATGACTGGAAGACAATAATTCTGTATTTTTTCACAGGAATTGCCCTTTACCTTGTCAGCGTTTTTGTCGCACCATCTGCATTAGGCGCACGGATTGCACTGAATACTCTGTACATAATTGGTTTCATAACTTTTGTTCTGAAAAGAGAAAAAATGGATATCACAAGGCTTAAATCACTGTTAAAACGCACGTAAACAATAACCTAAACCTGTTAATTACCATGCAAGTTAATATCGTAAACCGCTCACGTTTTCCTCTGCCACAATATGCTACAGTTCACTCAGCTGGTTTAGATCTGAGAGCTGATCTTGAACAAGCTTTCATTTTGAAACCTCTTGAGAGAGCCATGGTTCCGACAGGTTTGTATATTGAGTTACCCGAAGGATACGAAGCGCAGGTTCGTCCGCGTAGCGGCCTGGCTGCAAAGCATGGAATTTCTATAGTAAACACACCAGGAACCATTGATCCTGATTACCGTGGCGAAATAAAAGTTATACTGGTAAATCTCTCTGACGTTCCATTTACACTCGAACCCGGCGAACGTATAGCGCAGATGATAATTGCCCGCTTTGAACATATAAACTGGAATGAGGTTGAATCTTTGTCGGTTACCGATAGAGGTGAAGGTGGATTCGGGCACACGGGAGTGAAGTAGTTTTTAGAGTAGAGGAAAAGTTAGACAAGGAGAAGGGAGACTAAGAGAAATGCGGGATGAAGAGACAACGGGATTGGGAGAAATTTATGAATCTGGCCAAGGATTTATTTTTAATAACTAGATAATTAACTGAATGAATAAAATAATCACAATACTACTTTTACTGGTCATAATATGGCCCGGGGAAGGATTTGCGCAGAAACGGGAGAAGAAAAAGAAGCACATATCGGAAACAACAGCCGAAACAGCTGCCAGTTATGAGGAAGTTACCAATATTTATATTGACGCGACCAATGCAAAATTAATAGGCGAAACGGCAAAAGCAATAGGGCTTTTTGAATCTTGTCTTGCTAAAAACCCACAGCATTCAGCTTCTATGTATGAGCTTGCGCAAATGTACTTTGATGCCACCGATTACGGTACCGCCGCCCGTTATGCTGAACAAGCCGCTGAACTGGAACCTGAAATCAAATGGTATAAACTACTGTTGGTTGAAATTTATGGTAAATCAGGCATGAAAAAAGAACTCCTGGAAACATGCGAGAATCTGGTGAAACAGTATCCTGGTAGTGTCGATTACCTGTATGAGCTTGCTAATGCTTACCTGATGAATGATGATGGTAAAAATGCTATAGAAACGTATGATAAAATTGAAGAACAAGTGGGAGTAACCGAAGAGATATCTTTACAAAAGCATCGTATCTACCTGATTCAGAAGAAGACAGACCAGGCAACAGCAGAGATTCAAAAACTGATCAAAGAATTTCCTGACCAGGAAACCCGTTATGTCTCAATGATAGCCGAAATGTACATGCAGGCAGGTAAACCCGATGAAGCTGCGCAATATTACCAGCAAATACTGAGTAAAGATCCTGACAATCCATATATTCATATTACTTTATCCGATTATTACAGGAAAAAAGGAGATATAAAACGTTCAATCGATGAATTAAAATTCGGTTTTGCTAATCCCAAACTGGATATTGATACAAAAATCAGGGTGCTGCTTGCTATTTTTTCGGGGGACGAAATGTATGATAAAAACAAGGAGGAAATTATGGGACTTGCGCAAATCCTGGTTCAAACCCATCCCGATGAAGCCAAAGCTCACTCTATATATGGCGATTTCCTTCTCGATGATAAAAAGTACACTGAAGCCCGCGATGAATTCAGAAAAGTAATTGCTATTGACAGCAGCCGCTATGCTGTATGGGAAAGCCTGCTGAATGCTGAAATCCAACTTTCTGATTACCCGGCACTGGAATCAGAAAGTCAACGAGCCATTGAGCTTTTCCCCCTGTTACCTGTGCCCTACTTGTTTAAAGGTGTTGCCTGCCTTGAGAAAAGTAAGTATGATGATGCCATCGTCAGTTTCAATTCAGGAGTAAAACTTATAAGCGGCAACAATATACTCCTGGTTCAGTTTTACACCTACCTGGGCGATACATATAACCGTTTAAAAAATTACCGTTTGTCGGACGATAATTATGAAAATGCATTAAAACTTCAACCCGAAAACAGTTATGTTCTCAACAATTATGCCTATTATCTTTCGTTAAGGAATGAAAATCTCGATAAAGCTGAGACTATGTCATCCAAATCCGTGAAATTAGACCCGGCCAATGCCGCTAACATGGATACATATGGCTGGGTGCTTTATAAGCTTGGCAGATACTCCGAAGCGGCTGATTGGGTTGAAAAAGCTGTTGCCGCCACCCCTTCTCCGGATGCTGATTTATTAGAACATCTGGGTGATATTTACTTCAAGCTTGGGAATACCGATAAGGCAATGATTCAATGGCAGAATGCACAAAAAATTGGTAAAGGCTCAGAGTTCCTGGAGAAAAAAATAAAAGAAAGGAACATGGATGAATAGATTTACCAGACGGCTTGTACAATTGATTTTATTGGTATTTGTGGTATCCGGTTTTTGGGCCTGTACAGGAAGCCGCAAAGCTGTTAAGGAACCAATAAAAGTGCAGGGCACTGAATTCCTGACCAATAAGTTAAAAGAACATGAACTGAAGTTTAATCAGTTTTCGGCCAAGTTTAGTGTGACTTACCAGATTGATCATAAGAAAACAAGCGTTTCCGGAAATCTTCGCATGGATTACGACAGTATTATCTGGATTTCCATTACTCCCGCGCTTGGAATCGAAGCGGTACGATTTATGCTTACGCCTGATTCGATCAAGTACATAAACAGGTTGAGTAATACTTATTTCATACACGGTTTTGCTTATATCAACCAATTGCTCAATAAAACACTGGATTACGACATGGCACAGGCATTTCTTATAGGAAATGATTTTTCTTTGTACGAGTCAAATACGTTTAAAGCCTCAGTCGAAAATCAGCAATATAAATTATCTACTGTAAACAGGCGAAAACTTCGCAGGTATGTCCGCCGCAGCGAGGATGACATCAATATCCCGATACAAAGTATATGGCTTGACCCGGAAAACTTTAAAATTATGAAGGTTTTACTCAAGGAAGCTGAGCGTGACAGCCGGAAGTTCATAGCCACTTATGGCGAATTTGACGATGTGGATGGTAAGCTAATTCCTACTAATCTGGATTTCAAAGTTGAAACCGATGACAAAAAGATCAGGATTCAGCTAAAGTACTCTAAAATACAACTTGACCAGGAGCAAATTTATCCATTCAGGATTCCGGAAAGTTATACGGAAATAAAGGAACTACAATCCAAAAACAAATGATGGAAAAATCCCGGAATACAAACCGTATATTTATACTTCTATTTTGCTTTGTTGTTCTTTTTCTAACGGCAACAGTGGCTACTATTTACGCGCAAAATGATAAAAACAAATTGCAAAGCCGTAAATTAAAAATTGAAAGAGATATTATCCAGGTTAACCGGGAGTTGGAACAGACCAAACAAAATAAGTCAGCCAATCTTAATCAGTTAATATTAATTAACAAGAAAATAGATAAACGGGAAGATCTTATTAATGCCATTGAACAGGAAGTTGGCAGCATCGACAAGCAGGTAAATAACATGAGTGATACAATTTATCGTATCACTTCAACGCTGAAGAGTCTTAAAGATGAATATGCGCGATTAATATATTCAACGTATCGCAACCGGAGCGCGTACAACAGGTTGATGTTCCTTTTTTCGTCGCACAACTTCAACCAGGCATACAAACGCTTGAAATACCTGCAGCAATACACCGAATACCGGAAATCGCAGGTGCAATCTATCACTGGAACGCAAAGGATACTGGCCGCCAAGAAGCTTGAGCTGGAGAAAAGAAAATCATCAAAACTCACGTTGAAGCATTCCCAGGAAGAAGAACGGAATATCCTGGCAAATGAAAAAAGCCAGAAAGATGAAAAAATTAAAAGTCTTACTTCGCAGGAGAAAAACCTGCTCGTAAAACTTAAGAAAAACGAAGTTGCTTTAAACAACCTGCAGATAGCCATTGAAAAGCTTGTTGCTGAGGAGATTCGGAAAGCCGACCAGGAGAAAGCCCGCAAAACTGCATTAGCGGCTGAAACCGAGCGTAAAGCCAGTGCTGATGCCGATCACAGAGCCAAAGCGAAAGCTGCAGCTGACAAAAAAGCCAGGGCCAAAGCTGATCCAGGCACCAAATTACCTGAGCCTGATAAATCCGAACCCATTGCAAGGGCTGATGTATCCCGCTCTACAGCGGCTAAGGGGGCTCCGGTAAAATCAAATAGCATGTCGGTTACCGCCGAAGATGTTGCTCTTACAGGCAGTTTTGCAGGCAACAAAGGCAGCTTGCCTTCCCCGATTGATAAAGGCTTTATTGTGTCTTCTTTTGGAGAGCATCCTCATGCTGAATTTCAGAATATTAAGATAAAAAATAATGGTATTGATATCACTTCAGTAACAGGAGCTAAAGCAAAAGCAATTTTTGAAGGAGAAGTATCAAGTGTTATTTTTATTGCCAACCTTAACTATGTAGTTATTGTAAGGCATGGCGATTACCTTTCGGTATATTCAAATCTTGAGGATGTTGCGGTGAAGAAAGGTGACCGGGTTAAAATCAGGCAATCGCTGGGAACGGTATCTACCGGGCAGGGTGAATCCAAGTCCCGCCTTCACTTTGAACTCTGGCAGGGAACGATAGTTCAGAATCCCGCCAGTTGGTTGAAAATTTAAACAACATAGCCGGGCCATATAAATATGCTTTCTCTGCCCATATCCAGCAAACATAAAGGCTGCTATGTTTTTTATTAGTATAAAATTGATACAATTAATCCGAGAGTACAGAGCAATCCCGAATGGATTTTTACCGAACTAAAACGATAAACTAAAAAATTATTGATGTTTCTCTGATATGTGTGTTTCGTATGCGAATGGAGAACAATTCATAGTATAAGGATGTAAAATATTTATTATTAAGTTGTTGTAATCCTTTATAACATATACTTTAATCTAAATACTTTTCATGCTTTTAGAACTTTTATGTTAAAAAGTACATTCTTGCTTTCAAATTAATTTAACTTTGCGGCTGCACTAACGAAAAACAATCAAATATCATGGGTAAATTAGGACCAACTGAAATAATTCTGATACTTGCTATTGTACTGTTATTATTTGGCGGTAAAAAAATTCCCGAGTTGATGAGAGGTATTGGAAAAGGCGTAAAAAGCTTTAAAGATGGAATTAAAGATGAAGATACAGATACCAAATCTGATACCAATACCGGCAAGTAATTAGCATTGCGATCAAACTACCTGATCCATAACGACCTTTAACTTTTAGCGGGCTGAAATGGAAAGCCCATTATATTGATATAGTTGAATACCAAAACTGCGGTTTCGGTCGTTATACTTTTTGAACAACCGATTGTGAATTAATACTACTTACTGCGCATTTTTACAGATGCTCGTTGTTGTATTTTTAACAATTGGAATATTCCATGTTTGGGGGAATAAAAAAGATTGATTTTTAGCTTTTAATTTTGAGGATAAAGGATGAATAAAGCAAAACATTTATTGCTAATACTGTTTTTGGGTATTACTGTCTCTATACAGGCACAGCAAGCCGGGGAATACACAAGCCCTGACAAAGCCTCAGGGGATTTTGAGTTTGTCGGAGACAATTTTATAGTGGCTGCTATGGACAGCCTGAGCACACTTAAATACTTCGAAAGCACTGAAAATACAAAGTTCCGGCTTAATGAAAACAAATATAACTTTCTGCCTAACTTTATTCCAACCTATCCCGATTCGGTATATTACTACCGTATGCAGCGCCTGGATGTTGAGTCGCCGATAAACCTGACTTACAATCCACGTGTTAGAATGTTTATTGATATGTATGCCAACAAAAAAAAGGGTACTACAGCACGCGTTCTCGGCTTGGCCCAGATGTATTTCCCGATGTTTGAACAACAGCTTGATAAATACAATGTTCCACTCGAATTAAAATATCTTGCTGTTGTTGAATCTGCGCTTAATTCCAAGGCGCGTTCGCCGGTTGGTGCCGGGGGCCTTTGGCAGTTTATGTATTATACAGGAAAAGTGTACGGCCTTGAGCTAACCTCTTATGTTGACGATAGGAATGATCCTTTAAAATCAACAGTTGCGGCTTGCCGACACTTCAACGACCTTTATAATATGTACCACGATTGGCTGCTGGTACTTGCAGCCTATAACTCTGGTCCGGGTAATGTAAATAAAGCTATCAGGCGCTCAGGCGGGAAAATGACTTTCTGGGAAATCATGCCATATCTGCCGCGCGAAACCCGCGATTATGTACCGGCTTTTATCGCTGTAAATTATGTTATGGCTTATTCGAACGAGCATAACATATACCCGGTTATGCCAAAAATTCTGTATCACGAAACAGATACTATCGCGGTTCATCAGCCACTTACACTAAGTATACTTTCAGATAAACTAAAACTCAGCCTTTCTGATCTTGAATTTCTGAATCCGACTTTCCGAACAGGTTTTATCCCGGCAACACCGGCCAATCCGTTCTTTATTCGGCTGCCTCAAAAATCAATTGCTGATTTTTTGAATAATGAGACATCCTTGTATGCGTATTATCAGCTTAAAGGATACGATGCCAACCAGTTCAAAATCCAGGATAATTCTGATTATGATATCGTTACTAAAAAGGTAACTCATAAAGTCCGTAAGGGAGAAACCCTGGCTTCGATAGCCCGGAAGTATGATTGTTCCTCCTCCGAAATTAAGAAATGGAATAAATTAAAGAAATCATCGGTATATAAAGGCCAGGCTTTGAAAATTTATGTTCAGTCAAAACAGCCGGCAATTCAGGCCAAGACTCCTAAAACGGTTCCTGCAAGTCACGTAGTAGCTTCTGGCAGCGATTCCTTAACTGTTGAACAAACAGTTGCTTCGGTTGAAAAGAAACAAACCTCAAAAACTGTAAGTCCCCGATATCATGTGGTTAAAAAAAGCGAAAGCCTTGGTAAAGTTGCTGCCAAATACCACGTTACAACCAAAAACCTGATGGCCTGGAATAAACTGAAAAGTACAAACGTTATGATTGGCCAGAAAATAAGGGTTAATGCTCCGGGGGAAATCATAGTTGACGAAAATATTGCAGTTACAAAGGAAAAGGAAACAGTGAAGCCTGCTGCTACTCAAAAACAGGTTTTGGCTAATGCAAAATACCATGTAGTTAAAAAAGGTGAGTTTCTTTCGAAAATTGCGACGACCTATGGCATAACCACTGATGAACTGGTAAGCTGGAATTCATTGGAAACTAATAATTTGTTGGTTGGCCAAAAACTTAGAGTAAATCAGCCTGATACCGGAACTAATTCAAAAGCTATTGCGCAGGAAACCCCCGCTAAAGGGCAATCTAAAGCTGAAAGAGATTTAAAACTTGTTTATTACACGGTTAAGCCAGGTGATACACTTTGGAGTATTGCTCAACATTATGATGGCATTACTATTGATCAGCTCAAAGAATGGAATAAAATTTCTGGTAAATCCGGTTTAAAGGTGGGGCAGAAAATTAAGGTGATACTGCCTGCGGGATAATTCTGATTACTTCAGTTTATAGTTCTGAAAGTTAGACCAGTCTAATCGTTCGTCCGCTCTCCTCTGTTTTGCTCTTCACCCATTCGCTTCTCTTTTTGCCTGTTTAATACACCGTATAAAGTTTAAAATCCTGATGTGGATTAAGAGATTATTTTATTTTTTGTTTGCCACTCTGTTATGGGTATCGTGTGGTGTGAACAAAAGAAAAAGCCCTAATTCCACAGGGCGGGGCTCCGAAATACTTGTTGTTTGCAGTAAACAGGACTGGAACGGCCAGGTTGGCGACACTATTCGCGGGGCGCTTACTCAGAATATGGCTGGCTTGCCCGAAGCTGAACCTGAGTACACACTTATAAATATTATTCCTAAAGATTTCAGTAGATTTCTGCAGTCGCATCGCAATGTATTAGTAATTGATATTAAAGACAGGTATAAAAAAAACAAGGTTGAAACACTCAGGAATGTATGGTCGCATCCGCAACGGGTCGTAAAAATTAAGGCCGGTTCAGATACTGCTTTCTTCAACCTGTTCGCAAAGCACAGCGAAGCCATCAAAGAGCTATTTAACCAGAGTGAACGGGCCAGGTATAGTGCGCATAACGCAGTAAGCCGGAATCTTCCTGCCGAAAAACTGCTGAAGGATGAATTCGGGATAAAGATGGTGATTTCGAACGATTTTTACCAGGCAAAAAAAATGAACGATTTTGTTTGGTTGCGGTCCGAAACCAATGCCAACAGCCTGGGGCTGTTGATCTATGCCTATCCGTACAAAGATACAGCCCAAATGAGCCCTGCCGCAATCCTGGCTACCCGCGACCGATACACCAGGCTTTATGTCCCGGGCCCGCTTGAGGGCTCCTATATGACTTTGGAGCGCGATGTTTATCCGCCTGTATCCCGCAAAATACTTTTCAAAAATATGTTTGCAGTCGAAACGCGTGGATTGTGGAAAACATTCGGCGATTTTATGGGTGGGCCATTTGTAAGTTTTGCCATAGTGGATGCTCCCCGTCAACGTATTATTGTCTTCGACGGATATGTTTATTACCCGAACAAATCGAAACGCAACTATATCCGGCAACTGGAATCTATTATCTGGGGCGCGGAATTTGGGGAGCCGGGGAAGAAGTAAATAGAAAACAGGAAATAGAAAATAGTGCGATTTTAAGGTTTTGAAACAATACTGTCCTAAACGTTTTGTAATTGAAGTAAAGGTATAAATATATCAGGGTTTTAGGTTTCAATTTATTCGTTTTCAGAAAAGAACCCCTTGTATCAGGTTTTGCGTTTTATCTATACCCACATCTTCTTCAAATGGT
>CAIRMR010000116.1 GCA_903879715.1 uncultured Bacteroidales bacterium | reverse complement strand
CTCCTGAACTTAACAGAGAATAGGGTGGCGCATTGTCGAAGTCAGGAAACAGGGGTGAAGCGATTTTCAATCGCATTCTTGAAGAGATTAAAAATTATGGGACTTTGGATCAGTGATTAGAAATCGCTGCACCCAGGTACCTTTCCAGTCTCTCCAATCGGATACCAGGCCTGCTTTTACAGGATTGTTCATAGTGTACTTTATTGCATAATACAAATGTTTATCGTTCCTGATAGTGGTATCGAAGCTTTCTTTTTGCCATAGCGTACCCGATCTGTTTTCAGCCTTGTTTATCTTATTTGATGAATGACGTTTAACCGATTGTAAAATATCCTGTAGGTACACAGGATTTTCGGCACTGTCTTTATCAAAAAGATTAACAACCCAATGAACATGATTAGGCATAATAGTGAAAGCAATATTTTGTAATCTCTTTCCTTCCCAGAATTGTAACGAGCCGAACATAATCTCAAGATTTTCAGGTTTTGATAAATTGATTTCCGGATTCTTGTCTGAGTCTAAAAGATCATCGTAAGCTTTGATATATTGTCTCCTTACCGAGTAATACTCCTGTTTGATTTTTTCAATTTCTGAAAGCTCAGGTTTTTGTTGTTCGAGAAACCTGATCTGCGATTTAAGCATATACAATTCCGAACTATACCGTGCTAATGCTTTTGGTGGAATTGCGTCATGTAAACTCCATGTCACAAAATAGGATTGACCCGGCTGTTGGAAATGGGGTAGAATATGTCTGTATGATTCTTTTTTTTCCAAAATCAATCAGAAATTGTAATGCAATTTACAAAATTATATGAGCAATTTATTTTTGCATAAAAAATAATACAGCGATTGGAAATCGCTGCACCCGGAATGGAATTCAAATTGAAAATGGCTTGGTGGTCATGCAACCTTTCTATTTTAAAATTTCCCTTTATCAGGTAATCTTAATCTAGCCACAATGAAACAACTTCTTTTAATAATCGCAATTATTTGTATTTCATCACTAACTTTCTCTTGCAAAAAAGAGACCACAGACAATACTCCAGGTGAATTTAAACAGGTTAATCTCACTGAAAAGCAAAAACAGCTGATTAGTACCAGCAATGCTTTTGGCTTTGATTTTTTTAAAAAAGCAAATGAGATTTCAGTTAGCGATGCGAACATGATGGTTTCGCCGTTGAGTGTTAGCATGGCCCTGGGTATGACCCGAAATGGTGCTGCAAATGGAACGCTCCAAGCCATGACAAACACGCTTGGATTTGCGGGCATGACAGACACCGCAATCAATGAATCGTATAAATACATAATTGAAACTTTTACTGGCCTCGATCCGAAGGTAAAATTGCAGATTGCCAATTCAATATGGTATCATAATGCCTTTACTGTGGAACAGCCATTTGTAATGGCAAACCAGCAGTATTTTGATGCCAGCGTTACCAAACTCGATTTTTCCAGCCCTACTGCTATTAGTACAATAAATGGATGGGTTAACGAAAAAACCAATACGCTGATTCCGAAAATAATTGATGAAATTCCTGCTGAAGCGGTGATGTACCTTGTAAACGCAGTATATTTCAAAGGCCAGTGGAAATACCAGTTTGATAAAAGTAAAACGGAGCAAAAGCCATTTCACCTGTATAATGGAACTGAGTTACAGGTAGCATCCATGATTCAGCATGAGAAACATCCTCTTTTCGAGGGGCCTGGATTTGCTGCCATTGAACTTCCTTATAACCAGGGGAATTATGTGATGTCAATCCTTTTGCCGGATCCGGGTAAAACTGTAGACGATGTAATTACTCAACTCTCACAGGCAAACTGGAATACCTGGAGCACACAATTCTCGGAAAGAGATATACAGCTGCAGCTGCCTAAATTTAAATACCAGTATAATGAGAAACAGATGAAGCCAATCCTTTCCGATATGGGAATGGGTTTAGCTTTTGATCCGGTTAATGCAGATTTTACCCGTATTAATTCTGACGGTGGTCTGTATATTTCCCGGATTTTGCATAAGACTTTTATCGAAACCAACGAAGAAGGTACGGAAGCCGCGGCAGTTACCGCTGTTGAAGTGGGTGTTACTTCAGTCGGACCCGATCAAACTTATTATTTCACTATTAACAGGCCCTTTGTTTATTTTATCCAGGAAAAATCGACAGGAACGATATTATTTATCGGAACAGTAATGAATCCGAATTTATAGGGAGAATTATTCGCTATGTTCTAATATTTATTGCATTATCATTAGATTGCCAGAACAATATTATAACTTAGGATGATGCAAGTATTTTTATCAGCTACATCCAGTTGGTTATTATAGGCCCTTAAAATTTTCCTGCATCATTCCAGGAATTGCTTCCTATTTCCGGCTTTTGTTTTTATCAGTCAAAATGAAAACCAGGTTGACAGAACTACAGCTTTGTCAATAATAATTATATTTCTGAATATTTTGGCGAGTTTTATCTGATTTGTGTTTGCCGTGTTATAAATCTACAGTAATTTTACTGCCTTTGAAAAATGATCTATAGAAATGAAAAAAATAACATTCTTTATTCTTTGCTTGATGATTTTTGGTGCATCGGATTTACATGCACAGGATGCTAACAATCCTTGGATTATAGGAATCGGAACAAACATTGTCAGTAATCCGGATAACAAAAAAGACTTATTTAATATCCATGAATGGAATGTAATTCCAGTTATTTCAAAAATAAATGCAGGAAGATATCTTGCTTATGGATTTTCAATTGAAGCCGCAGCTACATTAAATAAAATTACGAGAAATACAGGAATGGACATTCCCGGATTTTATTATGCAGCTTTAGATGGGAGTTTAAAATATGATTTAAACAACGTTATTGGTAAAACTGGCTTTTTCGATCCATATGTACTTCTTGGAGGAGGGTATACGATGGCTGATCGGAAAGGGACAGGTACTTTTAACTATGGCGCGGGCTTTAATCTTTGGTTTTATAAAAATCTTGGTTTGAATTTTCAAACCATTGGGAAATTAGTATTTGTCGATTTTCCCTTACAAACAAATCATTGGCAACACTCAGCTGGTCTGGTTTTAAAATTTGGCGCAAAAGACTCAGATGGTGACGGTATTTATGACAAAGATGATGCTTGTCCTGACATAGCAGGTATAGCTGCTCTAAAAGGTTGTCCTGACAAAGATGGTGACGGCATAACTGATAAAGATGATGCTTGTCCTGACATAGCAGGTTTAGCTGCCTTAAAGGGTTGTCCTGACACAGATGGTGACGGAATTGCTGATAAAGATGACGCATGTCCTGACTTAGCAGGTTTAGCTGTATTTAATGGATGCCCTGATACAGATGGTGACGGTATTGCTGATAATGTTGACGACTGTCCGAAAGTTGCCGGCGTTGCGGCTAATAAAGGTTGTCCCTGGCCTGATACAGATGGAGATGGTGTTTTAGATAAAGAGGATAAATGTCCTACTGAAGTCGGACCAGCTTCTAACAATGGTTGTCCGGAAATAAAGCCTGTTGTGGTTGAAAAACAGATGATCGATTTTAGCGGAACAGTACTATTTGATTTTAACAAATCAAGTCTTAGAAGTGATTCTTATGCTAAATTGCTTGAAATTGTTGCTGTTATGAAAGAGAATAGTGATGCTAAATTTAGTATTGAAGGTCATGCTGATAACTATGGTCCAGCTGGTTATAATCAAAAATTATCAAAGGACAGGGCTAATAGTATCAGAAATTATTTCATAAAAAATGGTATTGATGCTGGTAATATTACCGCAACAGGATATGGAGAAACTCGTCCTGTTGACACGAATGCAACCAGTAAGGGAAGGGCGAATAATCGCAGAGTTGAAATCATAATTGTCAAATAATTAATTTATTGGTTGAGAAAGGCAAATTGATTTGATTAACAATAAATTTATAGTTAAATCTCCAATCGTTTTGGTTTTTACTGATACCCGGTTTTATTGAACCGGGTATTTTTTGCATTTAGGGAGTGAACTAAGAATTCTGATAAGCTTCAATATTTTAGTTATTTTAAATTTTCTTACTACTCAAATGATAAACACTTAAGTGAAATCGAATTCTTTAATGAATGAACTGGAAAATCTGTCAATATCCATTTTCCCGTTTTATCCGCATTTTAATTTGAGTTTAACGATTAGGTTTAATTATGAACTTAAGCACCCTGATATCTGTTTATTATAACAGTTTGTACCTTTACTTTTTTTAATGACTTATTGATGGATTCCGAAGTACCTAAAACAAAAATTACTCTGCCCGGCTTACGCAAGCTTTTTAAGCTCTACAGTTATATAAAACCTTACAAATACGAATACGGATTAGGATTGCTATTCCTGCTGGGATCAAGCAGCGCCAGCCTTATTTTTCCAAAGCTGATTGGCGAATTGGTTGACCTGGGAAACCAGGGAAAGCTGGCACAGGAAATAAACCGGATAGCCCTTGTTCTTATTGCAGTTCTGATAGGTCAGTCTGTTTTTTCTTATTTCAGGATATTCCTTTTTGTGCGCGTAGCCGAAAAAACGCTGGCTGATCTTAGGCAACATACCTTTAACCACCTGATCCGATTGCCTATGAAATTTTTTCAGTTTCGCAGGGTAGGGGAGTTGAACAGCCGGATTTCGTCGGATATTACCTTATTACAGGATGCGCTTACAAGCACGCTGGCCGAGTTTCTGCGACAGATTATCATTATTGTCGGCGGTGTTACTCTGATGATGATCACATCGTTAAAACTGACACTTTTCATGCTTATGATTTTGCCGGTAATTATGATACTGGTAGTACTTTTCGGCAGGTATATACGTAAACTCAGCAAGCAGGCTCAAAAGCAGGTAGCAGATTCAAATGTTATTGTCGAAGAAACCTTGCAGGGAATACAAAGCGTTAAAGCTTTTACCAACGAGTTTTTCGAGATGCTTCGTTACAAGCAGAAAACCGTTGAAATTGCCCAAACCGGGATTAAAAACGGAAAACTTCGTGGCGCGTTTTCATCGTTTACTATTCTTGGGCTTTTTGGCGCCATGGTGGCAGTGATCTGGAAAGGAGCTCATCTGCTTGCAACCGGCGAACTTGCAACCGGCGAATTATTCTCATTTGTGATTTATTCGATGTTTATCGGCGGTACTATTGGTGGCATTGCCGATGTGTTTGCCCGTGTGCAGAAATTTATCGGTGCAACCGAAGATCTGCTCGAAATATTTAATGAACCAGTGGAAGAAGTAGCTGAAATTACTTCGCTGCCACCTAACCAGGTGCTTCATGGAAATATACGATTTGATTCTCTTTCATTCCACTACCCAACAAGAACTGAAACGGAAGTTCTGAAGCAGATCAGTGTAACCATAAAACCGGATACGCTTGTGGCGCTGGTTGGCCCGAGCGGTGCCGGGAAATCGACATTTGTTTCTCTTTTGCTTAGGCTTTACGAACCAACGCAAGGTCATATTCTGTTTGATGAAAGAGATAACCAGGGTATTCCAATTTCGGCATTGCGCAGCCAGATGGCGATAGTGCCGCAGGATATTTTTCTTTTTGGTGGTACCATACGTGAGAATATTGCTTACGGTAAAACGGGTTCAACGGATGAATTGATTATTGAAGCAGCCCGCAAAGCCAATGCCTGGGAATTTATCAGCCAGTTTCCGGAAGGATTGGATACGCTGGTAGGTGAGCGAGGAACCCAGCTTTCGGGTGGTCAGCGGCAGCGGATTGCCATTGCCCGTGCTGTGCTTAAAGATCCTAAAATACTGATACTTGACGAAGCAACGTCTTCGCTTGATTCGGAGTCGGAACGCCTGGTGCAGGACGCGCTCGAAAAACTGATGAAAGGTCGTACTTCCATCGTAATAGCTCACAGGCTCTCAACTATCAGGCAAGCTGATAATATTTTAGTGCTGGAAAGAGGCCGCATTATTGAGCAGGGAACGCATGAGGAACTACTGCTGGTTGAGAATGGTTTGTACCGGAATCTGAGCGGGTTGCAGTTTGCAGTATAGATAAGTCAAATGTTTTTTAACGCAAAGTACGCAAAGGAAAATACGCAGAGAACTGCAGAGGAATACTTTGATGCTAACTTTGCGTCACTCTGCGTATTCTTTTCGTTCTCTGCGGTTTTCATTAATTATTTCTGCGATCGAGGTATAACACATCTGTTTATTTTGTATATTTAGGAGCATTAAAGCCCTTGTTTTCGTAAACTAAGGCATCCATTCCCACCCACCACAGGGCTTATTCAGGCACGAGGGTTTTAGTTCAATCGAGATTGTGCTATTAAACCCGTCGGATTCAGAACCTATTTCATGGCTTTTATACTAAGTGTTACTATCCTGATGCTTTGATAACCGGATTTTCTCTTCAGATGGCTATGTGATAAATTTCAAGCATAATCCGTAAAAGCCTTTACCTGGTTAAAATACGCACCAATTCGGTAATTGATACTAAAAAGTTAGTTATTCAGTAAAAACAAATGATAAAGAAATTGCCATGAAAACATTTGTACTCATCACCTTAGCTATTTTTAGTTGCCTGGCAACTTTTGCCCAGATTAATGATCCGGTATGTAATTCCAGGGATTTCAGGAACACTAAAAAAGAAAGACCTGCACAAGTAAGTCCTGCAAAATCAATTGAACAAAGTAATCTGAAGCAAAGGCCATCCGGTCTGAACCATGGAGCGGCTACTTCCTCCAATTTCGACCCCGCATGGGCAAATCGCTTACAGACTGTTCTCGACAGTGTGATGAAGGCTAATCCAACCAGCAAAGGCGCTTCTGTGGCTGTTTATACACCCGAAGAGGGAATGTGGACAGGAGTAAGCGGCATTTCACACCCGGGAGTTCCCATTACACCTGATATGCGGTTTGGAATCGGGAGCAACACAAAGCTTTTTATTGCTGTCGCCATATTAAAACTCCAGGAAGAAGGAGTGCTTACCCTGGATGATCATTTATATCAGTGGCTTCTACCTATTAAGAATGTCGACTCAACTGCAACTATCCGCCAGCTTTTAACCCATCAAAGCGGCATATTTGATTTCTGGAATGATCGTCCTGCGATGTATATGGATTCGGTATGGGCTGATACCAGCCGGTTCTGGTCAGCGCAGGAGACTCTTGCCACTATAGGGAAACCTAATTTTGCTCCAGGTAAAGGATACAGTTATTCAAGTACCAATTATTTACTGGCAGCTATGGTTATTGAAGCTGCAACAGGTAAGACCTGGGTTCAGAAATTGCATGATCTGATCTTTGATCCTCTCAATCTTGACAGCACTTTCGTAGGGGGATTTGAGCCTCGAAACGGGCCGGTGGCTGCAGAGTTGGATGCACAATATAACATCCTGATCACTAAATCACCAATGACTGCTGAATATAGCCAGATCAACGCCGGCGGAGCAATACTGTCAACTGCATCAGAAATGGTGCAATGGTACAAAACATTATTCAGCGGCTCCATCATTTCAAAAACTTCACTTGAAATGTTGCTTTCGTTTGATCGTTCATCTTTATATGGATTAGGAATCCTGGAAAATGAGCTTTATGCTCACAATTACTATCACTTCGGATTCATGTTGGGGTATCAAGCACTGATAAATTATGATATACGGCGAAAAGCCATTATATGTTTGCTTTTCAATGACCAGAATGGCTGGGTTGAAAAGTTTTTGCCTATCAATGATGTATTTTTTCGTGAATATCCAAAACGGACCAATGATACGGAGTTGAAATCTGTTATAGCTCCATGGGAACATTATTGCAGCAATAGTATCACACCGAAGGTCGAATTAAAGAATAACGGAAGTTCCCCGCTGAATTCGGTTTCACTGAATTACAAAGTTGATAACGGAGCAATTTCCGTCTTTAACTGGACCGGCCAGCTGAATCCTGGTAAAACGATAAAAGTATCTCTTCCCTCTATTACTCCAGGCGAAGGTTCCCATAAATTTACCTGTTATACCGCCTTTCCGAACGGGCAACCTGAAGGATATACTTTTAATGATACACTACGAAGCACTTTCTTTGTCAATATTTCGACCCCCGCAATAACAGAACTTTATGAAGGATTTGATGGAAATGGCTTTCCTAGTGAGGGATGGACCCTGAATTCTTCTTCATTCCTTCAATGGGGTGAGACACCTCTAACAGGATTAAATGGTTCGGGTGCGGGAGTTGCAAATAGCTTGTTTTGGTCGGGGGTAATTGGTGAGTATCGGGACCTGCAATTACCCCTGCTTACTATTTCCAACCTGGACAGTACAGATTTTAGCTTTGATTATGCATATTCACCTGCATATGCCAATTATCAGGACTCACTCCAGGTATCCGTTTCGGAGGATTGCGGGCAAACCTGGCAGAAATTGTTTTATAAAGGAGGAAATTCACTTCGAACAACTGTAGACTATCACTATAATGTTTTTTACCCGGAAAGTACGAGCGAATGGAAGCATGCATCTTTTTCCCTTGGTGGTTTTGAGGGAAACATTCTGATCCGCTTCCGCGCGCGATATGGTAACAGCAATAATCTTTATATCGATAATATTCGGGTAGGGCTTCCTGTTAACGATGGCATTGATGAGCCGATGGCCAGCGATCATAGTTTGGAGATCAGGGTTTATCCGAATCCTTTTTCCACCATCACAACACTTGAATATGAGTTGGAGCGTGATGCAACCGTCAATTTATCGGTGTATAACCAGCTCGGGCAGCAGGTAAAAACCCTCGTCAATGAGCAGCAATCAATAGGCACGCAACAGGTACAGTGGAACGCCGCGGGTATTTTGCCTGGAGTATACTATTGCCGACTGAAGGCAGATAACCAGGTTATTACTCAAAAAATCATCAAATACTAAGTGATTCTCTTTTAATACTTCCTACTTCCTCACAAAACTCCCCCAATGGCTATCCTCCTTATAATCAGCCAATACTAAAGTTGTATTTGCAAATGAATAGGCCGTCATCAGGTTGTTGAGTTCCTGTTTCATCATATTGAGGCTGTTGGCTATTAATTCAGGATTAAATCCTTTTAGTCCAAGATCAATTACCATTTCCATGGAAACGATTCGGCTCAGCACTTTGCCAAGTTCAACCAGTTTTCGCTGCGGAAGCTGTGTGTCAAGGTTAAAGTTCAGGATTTCTTTTATATGTTCAACTGATTTTTCGGTAAGGGAATAACCTTTCAGGAATTGAAAGAGGTTACTTTCTTTAGCTTGCTTCATAAGTTTTAAAACCGATTCCGAAACCTGCGCGTAAAGCATATCATTCGATCCTTCAAAAATCTGGAAAGGTCGGCTATCAACAATGGCGCGTCCGGCAATATGATTCTGCTTATACGCTTTAGCTCCAACTAACTGAAAGAGATGTTGCGCGGCTTCCTGCATCAGGTCGGTAACAACGGTTTTTACTGAATTGGCTTTAAGTCCCTGAGGTGCAAGGTCCACTTCAACTCCTGCGTTATCGCTGCTGTGAGCGCAAATTGCTGAAGTAATGGTATAGGCCGATTGTAAACTAGCTAGTCTTTGCTGAACCTGGTCGTAGTTGAAAAGACTTTTTGCCCCGACAAAGCGTGTTTCACAATGCTTAATAGCTTCATCCAGCATACGCTTGATAAAACCCATCGCCATGGCAGGAATTTCGAGTCGACTCCGATGGAGAGTGTCCAACAACATGGATACTCCAGTAGTTTTAGGTTCAAGGCGAAATAAGCGGGGGATTTTAACATCAATTTTATTCAGGCCATAAGGGATCATGTATAATCCAAGGTTTTCAAAATACTCTTCCACCTGGATCATCTGGCCGGTCCTGTTATTGTCACTGATAAAAAAGTCGATATCACGCATCAGGTCGCCATTGGCGGCTTTCCGGCGTGCTGTCAGAAGCCAGTAATCGGCTGTGCCTGTTAATCCCGCCCAATGTTTAGTGCCTTTCAGGTGATAGTAATCATCAGTCTCAGTAAATGAAGTTTGCATATTTAATGCGTCACTGCCAAAGTTGGGTTCGGTGATCATTAATCCACCCATCTTCTTATCAGCGGTGAAACCTTTAAATATGGACTGCTTTATTTCATCATTGGCATATTTATTCATTGGCTGAAGGAAAAGCCCCCAGTTTATACCAAAAGTTAGTCCAAGTGCAAGGGACTCATACGATGCTGCTGAAACTATTTCAATGCCTTCACTCTCCACAGCTCCCCTGCCTCCGAATTCTTTTGGGATAAAAGCTAAAAACGGATCAGCCGAAAGTATCTCACGCATTACAAAAGTGGGCAATCCGCGCTGAGTTTCCAGCTGGTTAATATCAGCCCGCTGGTGAAATACATTTTCTAATTTGTTCCTGAAATCCTGCAGGAACTGATTAAAAGGCAGTTGCGCAATTGCTGAAGGCCTGGTAGCCTCAGCATATTGATTGGAATATTCCATGTAGGGGATTAAATCAGTTATTGTTAAAGATAGCATTCTGCAAGTGACATGCCTTGTTGAATGGCATGGTAAAAAGATGTGATCCTGATTTTTAAAAGAATTGCAGAATTGTAAACGGGCAACAAATTTTTTACTGTTTATTTTAACAACTGAGTAAGCTAAATGTTTAACCAACCTGTATAAATGCCCGAATAAACTGATCATTAAATTTGACTAACGACCTGTATGGCAATGTTGAAAACACTTCCAGTAAAATATTGGCTAACCAGGAGTATGGTAAGTTTCTGAATTGCATTCAATTTTCTTTATTTTTTTATATACTTTTGCCCGATACGAAGCGTTAATCTTTCGTTAAATAATTGGTATGAATAAAACTTCGCGAGTTTTCCTGTTTATCCTTTTAAGTATTGCTTTATTTTCCTGTTCGAAAGAAGCCGGCGACGGCGGGAATTCAACTATTTACGGTAAAATTACAGCGTATAATTATAATGCCGAGTTTACTACTCTTAAGGGGATTTATCCTGCCGCCGACGAGGATGTTTACCTCATTTATGGAGAAGATCGTAGTTACAGCCAGCGTGTGAGAAGCAATTACGACGGAATTTACGAATTCAAATACCTTCGACCCGGCGACTATACCATTTATGCATATTCAAAAGATTCTACATTAACATTGGCCTCCGAAATATACCCGGTAATAAAAAAAGTTTCCATCACGGAAAAGCAGCAGACTGTTGAGGTGGAAGACATGAAAATCTTTAGGTAATCAATCAGTTACATTTGTTTGGCAGAGTTATTAACTGTTGAATATTTACCTCATGTTTTTTACTAATAATTTCCTTCATGACAAATTTTCCTTCTGTACTGCAAACCATTATTCCTATTAGCCTGGAAGAAATGGAGCATGTTAAGTTGCTCGACAGGATTGATACCAAATATGTTATTCATGAAGATCAGCTAAAGGAATACCTTGAGGCTATCGGATCGCAATACAAGTTGCTTGTGATAGACGGGAAATTGGTACATCCTTATGAAACACTCTATTTCGATACTCCGGAGTTTCATCTTTACTATATGCATCATAGTGGAATGTTGAACAGGTATAAGCTGCGATGCCGGAAATATGTCAACTCCGGGATTTCGTTTTTCGAGGTTAAATCAAAAACCAATACCAGACGGACAATAAAAAACCGGATGCGTGTTGATGATATTCCCGAAACGCTAAACGAGACATTAAATCAATATATTGCTGATCATACTCCGGGTGTTTACCAGGATTATGTTCCGGTGCTGAGGGTATTTTTCGACAGGATTACCCTGGTTAATAAAATGGTTAACGAAAGGCTTACGTTTGATATAAATATCAGGTATAAAAGAAATGGGAGTGAGAAAAAGCTGCTAAAACTGGTAATTGTGGAAGTAAAACAGGAAAAACATGCCGTTTCACCATTACGGGAACTGATGAAAATGAAGCGTCAATCGCAGGACTATATGAGTAAGTATTGCATGGGATTGACTTGCCTGAATAAAGGCTTAAAAAAGAATCACTTTAAACAAAAAATAAATACGCTAAATAAGCTTGGATATGACATACACTAAACGGTTACTGACTATCATATTGTTCTTTGGTTTGTATTCGGGTTTTACCCCGGTTCTGGCGCAGGTTAATCAACCAACAGACATCGTAACAAAACAGGCCGTAAGTGCTGAGGAGAGTGCTGTTTCAGTAAGCAAGAACGAAAACGATAAGAATAAAGACAAGGATGTTGTTGTTATAAATAAACGTTTCTTTTATGGCATCGGATTCGACATATTAACAATGTTACTTATTTTCGGTCTCATATATTTCCCGAATTACAGGAACAAAGAGTTTATGTTCACGTTTTTCCTGTTTAATATTATCATATTTATCATCACGTTTGTACTTAACAAAACTAATATCTCTATGGGCGCTGCCTTTGGGTTGTTTGCCGTTTTCTCTATGTTGAGGTACCGCACCGAAGGCATCTCAATGAAAGAAATGACATACCTTCTGATTGCCATCGCTCTTGGACTCATAAATGCCATTGGATTAACACTTGTACCTATCCTTGTCTTCAATTCTATTTTCGCTGTTTTTATTTTTATCCTTGATCATCCTGTAGTTTTCAAACAGGAAGTTTCGAAAACGGTTATTTATGAAAATATTGATCTGATAAGACCCGAAAATCATGCTTTACTGATGGAAGATTTGCGGAAACGCACCGGCTTTGATATTCATCGGTTTACAATTATGTCGTTTGATTTTCTGAAGGACGCGACTTCCATTACCATTTACTATTACAAGAAGAAATAAACGAATATGCGGTTAAAAACAGTCCGTTTACTTGTATTTTTGGCATTTGCCGGAGGCTTACTTTACAGTTCCCGGCTTAATGCCCAGATAAAAGATGCTGGTTTATGGACATCCGTCAGTTTTGAGGCTAAAGTGGTTAAAAGGTTAACAGCAACTATTTCGGAGGAAGTCAGGTTTAATGAAAATATAAGCGAAGCCGGAACTGTTTTTACTGATGTAGGTTTGACATATAAGCTTAACAAACACTTTCAGTTTGCGGGTAATTACAGGTATATCCGGAAAAGAACCATTGAGGATTATTATAGTTTCAGGCATCGGTTTTATGCAGATATTAAATACAGTCATAAATTAAAACCGTTCGATATATCATTACGTAGCCGTTTCCAGGATCAGTATTCGGATATAGGACGAGCTGCGGATGGCGGAATTCCTGAATATTATCTTCGAAATAAACTCAGCCTGGGACTGGACTTAAATAAAGCCTATTCACCTTACATTTCCGTTGAACTTTTTTCGCCGCTTAGTTACCCGCGTTATAATGCTTTCGATAATATCCGAACTACTGCAGGTATTGAATATGCAATTTCGAAACATCATAAAATAGAGATTAATTATATGATACAGAAAGAAGTGAACGTGAGTGAGCCTGAGATGGATTTTGTTTTAGGTTTAGGGTATAGTTATAAGTTGTAAGGTATAAGTTGTAAGGTATAAGATATTAGTTTTTCGGGATTTTCGAAATCGCGGTTTTTAAAAAGCGGAAACCAGGATTAGAGCATTGGATGAGGAGTTTATTGTTAGTACGAGTGTTGATGTATTTTAATTTAATTTTAAAGTTATCCTTGCAATCACTGTTGATTTATTGTACTTTTAATATTGATAAAGCCTAAAGTCATGAATACAGATTTCAAATGCCCACATTGCCTGAATCTGTTAAATGTTGGTGATAATATTGTTTTTTCGACACGCAACAGTTGGGGAAAGCAAGGATTAATAATCCTTCATCCTGAATTAGGCAATTATACGGTTATAAAGCACCCGGGATTTGAAGTTCTTGAAGGAGAGATTCTGGAGTTTTACTGCCCTTTCTGCAGTAAGCAACTCTTATCAGCGCGAAATGCGAACCTGGCCAGTATACTCATGAGCGACGAAAACGGAATTGAATATGAAATTCACTTTTCGCGTATCGCAGGGCAACATTCAACATATAAAATTATTGGTCAGAATATTGACATATATGGTGAAGACGCAGCAGAGTATTTTGATGCTTTTAATGGTGGAAGCTGGTAAATAAAATGAAGATTTCATGTTTTAAATTTCAATGTTTAATTCCCTGGCCAGATTATCTCTCAATAAATCAGATTTAAACAATATAATCCTATCATATAAAAGGAAATCTCTGTAGAATTTCTGGGTTTATAATTTAATATATATAAAGATTCACAGCCGTCCGGAAGTTTTCAAATTTAAGTGAAAACCCTTCTGAAAGCCTTTGTTTATGTAGATAGATTGAGTTTTAGTTGAGAATTATCTTCGTTAAACAATCTCAACTGGGTTCGTTTTTTTACCTTGTTTGCTT
>CAIRMR010000115.1 GCA_903879715.1 uncultured Bacteroidales bacterium | reverse complement strand
CACAAAATTTGTACTACAAAAGGTTCGCTTGTGAATGCAAATGAAGAAGTTTATAGGAAAGCCGTATGCGGGAAAACCGCACGTACGGTTTGACGAGGGGGCAGGGAAGGTGCTTTTATCCTTCCCGCTCTACTCTACTGTGATCTGTGGCATATGCCTGTATTTCATTATTTTATCTAAACTGATTAGTTGCCGAAATTTTAATGTTAAAAAGCAAATTTATCAATGAACCTTTTTTTTGAAAATTATTTTGTATATATAATTGGAATGGCCCGATTTTATCTTAATATTGTGCGCTCTGAATCCCGGAAAAATCTATTATAATATAAATCCACAAAGCTTAAATCCACTATTTTATATGCTGAAAATTTCACTTTTATTTATCGTTGTTCTGTCAGTTTTTTCAACTTATTCCCAGGCTCAAATCTCACAAGCGGTTATAATTTTTGCCAATAATGACTCCCTTTCTGCTGAAATTAAGGATGAAAAACTGAAGAATATTCAAACACGCGTAATGTACAGGGAGCCAGGTTCAGATAATTTCGTTACAGGCCTTCCTGGGCAGATAAAATCAATAAGATTTACAGATGGGCGGTTGTTTGAGTCTGTTAAAACAGATTCAGTTTCCGGTTTTTTACTCTGCCTAATTAAAGGATATTATACCCTTTATGCAAAGCTTGAAAAGAACGGATTGAAAACGTATTATATGAGGCATGAACAGGACACACTTATTCACCTGTTTGAAACATTAACAGACCAATATGTAAAAGTTAACGGGGAATTACGCAGACTTTCCAATTTTGAGTATGTTCATCAACTATCCAATTCAATGGCCGATAATGGTTCAATAACCGCAAAAATTAATGAAATAAGATTCCGTGAAGATGAATTGGTGGCTATTGTTAAACAGTACAATGAGTTTAAGGGAAACAAATATCCTGAGGATTCGATTATTAAGAAAAAAATGAAATTATCCACCGGAATTCTGATAAATTATTATCCTTATACTGAAATATTTGAATTACAGGCAGCCGGGTTTGGAATGAGTTTTGACTTTTACAGAAATCGCCCGTATCAAAAATTCGGATTAAAGACTCGTTTTACTTTTAATATTTTAGAATATACAAAAAATGAAAGCTACAAATTTAACATAGAGGTTCCCTTAGCTTTGTCATATAACTATCTGGAAAGGAGCAGGCTGAGATTGTATTTCCTCGGAGGTATTACTTCATTTGTATTTTTTGAATCAGAAACAAGTTATGGTAAGCGAAACAATTCAATTTGGGGTAGTCCTTCACCGTATTTAGGAACCGGGATAGATTATAAAATCAAAAAATCTGCCCTTCGGTTTGAGATTTCAGTATTACCATTGCGTTATATGCTCGCTTATATTTTTTAATGTGAATAAATTTCAGAATCCAGGATGTTTACAATTTAACTATAAGGAAACACTCTATTAAAACAGTATCAAATCTAAAAGTAACCCATATACGATAACCTTTATTAACCACTTATGAAAAAAGCATTATTAATTATTAGTATCATTTTTGCGCTGACTGTAAAATACGCGGATGCTCAGAAAAACTTAAGTCGTAATGTCATCATTTTTGCAAACGGCGACACCTTATCTTCTCCTAAAATAACAGGAAACAAAGCACTTACAAACCAGGATGGAATTGTATATATTGACAAACAAAATTCAAGGCAGAAATTAACCGCATGCCAGATCAGGGAATATTATCTTGATAACGAATACTTCCATTCCGTTATGCTAAAGAGTGATAATATCTGCCGGCTGATCACTTACGAAGTAGGTGGTTATGTTAGTTTCGGGTTGTCCTACACTTCGAACGGAGATATGAACTTCTATGTAAAAAAGGATGATGAAGTGACTTCACTGGAAAAATACAGGTACGGATTGAAGTCATTTTTTTCTACCTACCTGCTAGATTTCGACCAGTTTTACACAACCTATAAAGTCCGGCTTTCGTATGATTTTAAGACTCTTGCTGAAATGATTTCAGCTTATAACGCGTACAAATTTCCTGACAAGTATGTATTTGAGAAAGCGAAAAATAAAGAAAAGGGACGTATTGGTTTTATCGCATCCACTGGAATGACAACTACGAACTTAACAGGATATTTTAAAGACGATCTGAAAGGTGGTTCTTTCTCTATTGGATTGGACAGAGAGTCAAGGTATTCCAGATGCTTTGCAGTTCATATGCCTTTGACTTACAACATAGCTTCAGTTAAATCGTCAAACACGAGCATACATTGGTCTACAATAAATTTCGAGCCTTATATCACGTTGAGAACAATCCCCACTAAAAAGATTAATTTTGAAATTGGCGCAGGAGTAGGAATGTTCTATTCATTAAATAGTTACCTGGATGTCTCAAAATTGCCGGAATCGGATCAGGATAAAGTGGATTTCACAAAATTTAGTGCCGGACCAAATCTTAGTGTTATAGCAAACCTGGATAGAAAACTAAAAGCTCAACTGATGTTTACACAATACCAGGTAAAATCATCCGCTATTAAACAAGTCTCTCTTGATGATACAACAGTAAAAACATATACAAATAATTTCAGGCTGATGATATCGTATTATTTTTAAAAATTGTTGACTGAGACCGGGAATTTATCTCGTGTTTCAGTTAATAAATCAATTCCTTAAACGTATTCTTGTTGAACTCAGCGTGTACTGGTGCATGCTGAGTTTGTTGTTTTACCACTATCGTCAATTAATGCTTAGGTTATGTGATATTATTTATAAATATTCTAAACTATATTGCAATTCCTTTGTTTCTAATCAATTACTAATTCTAATTTTATTAATCAAAAACCAAAAACTATGAAAACAAGAATTCTCTTATTGGTTGTTGTGCTTATAATTGCATTGAGTACTAATGGTTTTGCACAGGAGCGTACTTACAAGGCCGGCTCAGCCTGGACGGTGTCTTTTGTACAGGTTAAAAATGGTATGGGTATGGATTATATTAACAGTTTGAAAACCACCTGGAAAGCAGTACAGGATGAAGGAATTAAGCAAGGATTGATTCTATCGTATAAAATTTTTGAAGGAAATGCAGCTAATCCGGATGACTGGCAGATCATGCTGATGGTTGAGTATAAAAACATGGCTGCAATGGAAGGGAATGAAGATAAATGGGAAGCTATTTCGAAAAAAGTAGTTGGAAGCGAAGATGACCAGAAGAAACTGCGTGATATCCGTGTAAATATGCGTACAATGTATGGCACAAAATTGATGAGGGAAGTTGTATATAAATAATATTCAGCATTTTAAATAGCAAAAAGCCGGACTACATTAATTGTAGACTGGCTTTTTACTTTAAATAATTTTCTTAGTTAATTTGTGATATGGAATCATTTTTGAATTTTAATAACGGGATACTCCTATCACTTTTCACTTTTCCTGCGCACCATTAGAGACGCGAGGCATCGCGTCTCTACCGGACGCTGACCTTGCCGCTTCCCGAATACGAATGATATTCACCATTGTACATGGCATCAGCAGATACTGCACCAATAACAAATGTACCTTTGCTTACTACCCTGATTGTATAATAAAAGGTTTTGGCTGTTCCATTCAGAGATGTAAAGAAACTGATGCGATCGTCACGAATATCAGTATATTCCGGTGTTGAGCGGTTTTTCATAAAGTCCATTTCTCGCTCAGCAACCAAACGGGAATTCTCAATCTCGAAACAAGCTGGAAGCAAATCAGTGATTGCAACATTCGCTACATTGCTTCCTGCTTCGGATTGTGCAGTAATTTCAACCACGACCAGGTCGTTCTGGCTAAATGAATTGCCTTTAATCTGGTTGCCATTACGATCAAGGAAACGCCGCCGGACTTTCAGGTGATTATCCTCATCTGCTATGTTAGGCGTTATTTTAATACCGGACAGTTCATAATAATAGTATAAAGTGCCCTTTCCTTTGCTGCTTATTGCAACAGTTTTATTATTGATATCCAATGGCAGCTGCAAATCCTTATTGCTATATTTTCCCACAACTTTACCATCTACTGAAACATCAGCTGTAATATCCGTAGCCAAAGCCTTGCGGGCATGTTTACCGATTGCCAGTAAGGCAAATGATGTTTCCTGTGTTGAATAATACCGTGCATTTTTCATGTCGGTTGAAATGCTTTTCAGCAATTCGTTCACCTGCGGATTGTTGGGATCTGCTTCCAGCAAGGCATTTAATGCCAGGGACCTGTCGCGTAAATAGGACGAATAGGAACCACCAAACTCGCTGATTGCTTTTTCGTTTCCGAAAGTTTTAGGCAAAACACTTCTGAAACTTTTTACATCTCCGGCAAGCATAAATGCCGATGCCAGCAGGTATCGGCCTTCAGATGACAGCTCAGATGAAAGTGATTTGTAATAATTCATAGTCGAAACAGGAGCCTGGTCAGCCAAAGCCAGAACATAAGCCGAATAAAGAATTTCACGCTTTGGAACATTCCTGGATTTGCTAACTCCTTTTTCGGAATAGAAATACGTTTCCATTTCCCTCTCTTTTACTTTCTGGGCTAAGAATTTAAGCGTGCCATCCAGAACTCTTTTATTTACTTCAAATCCAGCTGCTTTTGCTTCGATCAGGAAATGAACGGTATAAGCCGTTGCCCACCAGTCGGCACTGCCACCGTTTGGCCACAACGATAATCCTCCGTTATACAACTGCATGGATTCCACTTTTAAGATGGCCTGTTGCACGTTGTATCCTGGCGAACCACCCTGGTTGAAATTGCGTCCTGCAACCGAAGGGAATAGTTTTGTAATATCACCCAGGTACAACTGCGGGAAAGCTGTTGAAACAGTTTGTTCAAGGCATCCATAAGGATAGCGGACAAGATAATCCAGGTTTTTGGCAAACTCAACAGCCGGTGATTTACTCAGTATCAACGCTGATTTCACACCTTTGGGGAATAAATCATTTGTTGTTTTGAATGACTTTGATGAACCTGCCGTAACGGAACCTGATCCGGTTATAAAAGTTAAACCACCGGCCGGGCGGACAGGTATTTCTATCTGCTGCGTAAATTTCTGCCCAAGAGCATTTACAGTAGCTGTAATGATGGCAACGCCAATTCCTTTATCGGCATTTACATTAAACAAAGCAACCGACTCACCTCCTGATTTCAGACTGGCTGAAGCCGAGCTTTTACCCGTAACAGTTACAGGTCCGGAGGCAGTAAGCTGAATGGTTGCATTCCCGACTTTATCGGTTGTATTTGTCATTGAGACGGCCACCGCACAATTATCTCCCGGGCTCAGAAACCGAGGCAGCGACATGCTGATAATAACAGGATCAGCCACTTTCATTGTTTTTTCGGCCGAACCGAACTGCCTGCCTTTATAAGCCACAGCCATTACCCTAAGAGCACCCGAGAATTGAGGAATATCAATACTAAAACTGCATTCGCCGGAGGAATTAGCTTTCCGGATGCCACTCCATTTGGAAATCAGTTTCACCCTGTCGCCGGTTAAAGGGTTAATCCGGCGGGAAAGGTCAAATGCCTCGCCTCCTGCAGGACTCGATGAACGCTTGAGTTCAGGATACAACAGAGCATACACATCATAGGAATTCACGCCCAAAGCCCGTTTCTGATAAAACCAGCTGAACGGATCAGGTGTTTTGTAATCCGTGATCTGCAGAATTCCTTCGTCGACAACAGCAATCGTAACTTCAGCATCAGGAGCTGTTTTTATGTTAAATGTTTGCTTAATTCCCGACCTTGACTTTTCGGGAGCCGAAATAGCAACAGTAAGCTTTGCAGAAGCATCGTCCACTTTAAGTGAAACCACTCCATGAGCCACTGTAAGCGGAATCGACATATCAACCGATTTGCGGAAAGCGGTAGCATCAATATAAATGTTCGGCAAATGATCTTTAGTAACAGATAATTCCATGCTAGCCGATTTATTTACCAGGTTCAGGAATTTATAACTAAGTACATTGTCCTGCTCAACTGCAACCAGCAACTGCCCGTCGAATGGCGCTTTAAACAGCAGTTTAGCTTTATCTCCGGGAGCATAAAGGGTTTTATCCGGTGTAATTGTAACTTCACCTTCGCGGCTCACTTCGAAGGACGAAAAATCGGTATCGCCCCAGCCGTATGCATAGAAAGTTCGCGATACATAATTCTCACTGCCCGGTGACATGATACGTACCTCGTACTCACCTGATTCAACCGGAACAAATGGCACAACAGTTCCTGAACCTTTGATATTCATTTCGCGGCTGAAAACTACTTTCTCCTTTTTCTGTGAAACATAGTTGTAACGGCCGTAGGATTTCTCAATTACGGTTTCATATTTATAATTCAGGATAACAATCTGGGCCTGGACAGCAGGCAAAACTTTACCCGTCCGGTCCACTGCTGCAAACTGCAAGTTTAACGCTTTCCGTGTCGAAAGCCATGTATCGAAATACCTGATCCCGAAGTATACCTGCTGAGTCGGAATTTCAACCACATTCAAGCGGTTGACAGGTCTGCCGGTTTCATCAAAAACAGTAGTGAATATTTTACCCTCGAGCAAACCAATATCCCGGTAAGCCGCTGATTGCAAAACGCTTGAAGCTTTTCCTTCGGCATCCGTATTTCCCTGCTGAACAATGGATGCCAGCACCGGCATATTTTTGGTTTCGATGTTGAATGAATATTCAGGCAAAGCTTTTGAAACCAGCTGTTTACGCTTTAAGCGCAATTCAGTTTCGAAACGTCTTCCTCCTGCCGGCGTACCGTAAAGGTTTTCGGCTAAAAGATCGAGATTTATGGCTTCGGCAGGAAGGTAAACCGATTTATTGGTTTTGGTCGTAACCTTAATACGGTCGGGAACAAACTCTTCCACCGAAATCCTTCGTGAAGCCAGCAACACATCATTTGCAGCATACACTTCAATCATATATGTGCCGGTCATAGCCTGGCGCGGAATGTAGAACTGAGTTTCGGCAGCTCCGGATGCATTAAGCTGGTGACGCTGATTCAGATATTCGCGGCCATTGGGAGCAAGAAGTTTAATTTTTATCGGGATATTACTAACCACTTCCCAACGCGGAGTACGAACAATGGTATTGATATGTGCTGTATCTCCGGGACGGTATAAATCGCGGTCGCCATAAATAAATACATCGTAATTCACATTATCCGTGCGCTTGCCACCCACATCAAAGCGGGAAGTTTCCACACGCGTTTTATCAAAAAGTACAAAGTTGAAATCATTTTCGTACCGAACCGAAACCATACTTAGCCTGAAACCGGCTGCAACCTGTTTCGCATTTTTAAAAATCGCTACACCGTTGTTATCGGTAACTGTTGAATATACTTTCTGATTGTTGGAACTTATAAAGTCAAGTCTAGCTCCTTTAACAGGCGTGGCATCGCGCAATGAATTAACGAAAACCATCACATCAGACGAACCTTGTTTCACAATAAGCCCAAGATCAGAAAGCGAAAGCAGTTGCGCGTCCTGTATGTATTTGCGATCCGAAGATTCCACTTTTACCAGGTATAAACCTTTGTATGAATCATTGAAATTGAGTTCATTCAGATCGAGATTGAGCAAGGAGATGTTCCCGGATTTCTGAAGCGACCGGGTTTGTATTATTTTGGTCATTACCGGCTTTCCGTAATTTTCGTCGAATGACCAGGTGTTGTAATCGTTATATTCGTCGGTTGTTTCATCATAATTATATTCCCAGCTTTTACCCTGGCGCATATAATGCTGAATGTTGTTCTCAAATATTTTGAAGACCGAAACTTTTACCTTGGCAACATTTACAATGTTCACCCCAAGATTGCGCTCGCCTTTGGTGGATAGATAAACTGCATTTTGTTCGGTAAATGAGATATTGGGCAAAGGATCAGAAAAAGAAATTACGGAAGTGAAATTATCGGCCAGCTCACGGCCAAAAAGGCTTTTAATACCTTTCTTAATATTGAGAGTATAGGTCTGAGAACCGAGAAATTCTCCTTTTATCCTGAATCCATTGGTTAACAGTTCAGTTTCAAGACTTAACGCCGGATCGGTGGAAACGAAACCATTCAAACCTTCGGCAACTACCGGCTGCGATGTAAATACATCAATAAATCCTTTGCCATTATCGAAACCTGATTCGGTGGCTGTAATGGTTAATTTATCTTTTGATGGAATAAGAAAATCACTTTTAACCAGATCCTCAGATGCAGTATTCCCTCCGGTACATGTAAGCCCCTTTGCAACAATTGCTTCACCTTTCACTTCACTGTCAGCCAGCTGGTTTTCATAGGCAAAAGCCACTTCAATACTTTCGGAATCGTTTTGAGTTATGATGCGGTACTGAATATTTTTCCCTGCAACCTGAAGTTTCAGTAAAGGCTTAAGTTTAGCCGGAGAAACCGGGTTATTGAAATTAACCTGGCATCGCACCTCTACCTGGCTTGCTAGTTCTTCACTCAACGACCAGTAGCTGTTGATTGAATTTATCAGCAGAAAAGGGGTATGAAACAGGATTAGATCATCATCAACGCTGTATTTTGTAAGACTGTATTTTGTAAGATCCTTGTTTAGAGTTGCTTTATACGATGAGGCAGGCAATAACGCGCCCATAGGTGAAAAGGTGATTTCCGATTTCCCTGTCCACATAAATTTCCCGGGGATTTTAGGCTCGAAATTTATGTACTGGGTAGTATCCCATTTGTTGATCAGGCCGGTATCCGGTAACAATTCCTTATTAAAAGTAAATACCAGGTTCTGAGCGCGTAAAACTTCGTCTTCAAAATTGGTTTTAGTAACTTTCACTGAGTTAAAATTACTACACGACGACAACGCAAAGCCAAGTAGTGCGAACAGGAACAGGTTTTTAAACATAATCCGGGAAGATTAAATGATGCAATTATTTGATTAATAGGAATGTAAATGTAAAAGGCAATAAAATTCAGCATGCAAAATGCTAACTATAAAATTAAGGAATAATTGTGGCGAAAGTTAATAGCATCAAATATTATTCTTCATGGTAAAAAGCACTAAAAATAGTTTTGATTCTGAATCACTTAATGACATATAATCGTGTAAATTTTTCTTTCTGGGTTGGCTTTGGAAGCTCTTTGACAAAGCTTTGGTTGGAGCGTTGGCTAGTGGGGCTTTGGTCCCGCCGCGGCGGGTTGCTTGCAAATTGTGTTGGTTTATTGTTCTGCAATTTTCCAATAGCCTGTTTTGTCACTTCCGATGCGTTCGATTATTCCCATTTTTTTTAGTTCCTGAATATGTCTTTTTATGGTTGCCGTAGAATATCTTGTTTTGTCGGCAAGTTCTTTATAATTTGCTTTTGGGTTTTGTTTTAAATGTTGCAAGATTTTACTTTTTACAGAGTCATTTACCGGGTCATTTTTTGCTTTTACAGGGTCATTTACAGGTTCAACAAACTTAACATGCATTTCTCGGTTTTTCAATATATGGTTTTCGCCAAGCAATAAGTTTTCGAGAAAAAGCAGTAAAAATTCATTGGTAGCGTGAATATTTTTCGCGTGGTTTTTGTAATTAGCTCTTACCAACGCATTTCGAAGATACCACGAATGCTCTGCAAACAAATCGTTGTTTACTTTAAAGCCAAATGTCAACAAATATTTTATTAAAAAAATGGCTGTTGTTCGTGTATTGCCTTCACCAAAAATGTGAATTTGCCAAAGGCAGGAAATGAAATGTGCTATGTGTTCTATAACTTCTTGCTGACTTAATCCTTTAAAGCTAAACTTTTTTTCTTGTTCAAAATCGTATTCCAACGTGGCTTTCAAGCTCCCGGCACTTCCGTACAAAACCGTTTCGCCATTTAGCACCCACTCTTGTTTGGTGATGTTGTAATCACGTATTTTGCCTGCAAATTTGTAAATTTCCTGAAATAACCTGCGATGAATAGCAATGTATTCTGCCGGTGAAAACGTAAATGTTTGTTCACTCAAAATTTCTGCAATTCGTGCCGAAACTTTATCGGCTTCTTCGGTGCGGTCTTCGTTTGTATGAGTCGGGTGCTGTATATAATATGTGTCAATGCGCTGTTTTACTTCGTCAATGGTAATGTCGCCTTCAATGTTTTGTTTGGCAGTTGCTATCAAATAGTCAGAAGGTTTTAACCCATCAACTTGTTGCAATCCGATAGCCGTTTTCCAAACTTTTGCTTTTTCTGCTTTGTTGGGTTCACCTTGTCGTAAATATTCTTCAAAATTATCCATTTTCGGAATTATTTCTTAAGTCTTAACTTTTTGAAGTCGTAAATTTACATCATTATTGTCAGCTTTCAAGATAGCGCCGTCTTACTCTTGCACCCAACTGCCGACGCTCACGATAAATCGGGACAAGGTATGGCAAGTGGCGGGAATAAATGGTTGTGAATTGTCGGTCAGCACTTCCTGTCCCGATTTTTGGGGAACCTGTCCCGGTTTATCGGGCCTTTTTAGTTGGTTGTATTGTAGAGAAGCAGGCCCGGATGCCAGTGCGCTAATGGATAAAAATCAATACACTGTTAAACGGATAATTGAGCGGGAATGTTTATGTTTGATTAAGGATAGCTGAAAATTAAATATTGAGATTATAATGATTCGCTAGGCTAATGAAAATGAAGTTATCATTGCGAATTTATAGTACCACGCGAATGGATTCGCGCGGCAGCAGGGTTGTATCCCATTTGTTGATCAGGCCGGTATCCTGCAATAATTCCTTATTAAAAGTAAACACCAGGTTCTGAGCGCACAAAACTTCATCTTCTTAATTAGTTTTAACAACT
>CAIRMR010000114.1 GCA_903879715.1 uncultured Bacteroidales bacterium | reverse complement strand
CTTGGATATGATTTGGCTAAACAATGTTATATTTGTCATGGGAGAAGGGGTGTTTTTGTTGTGCAACTCAAAGGTAATTTGAGATACGAGAATCCCTTCTCTCTTTTTGTCTTTTTTTTAATCGTTTAGGACGCTATTGGTTTTGAAAGTTGAAAGGGATTGTAATATAAAATGCCTTTAGACGGAAAACTTCAAAATTTTGTTTTCCCGTACTTTCAATTGTTTATCGCAAAAGTGTAAAAGACCCTCTTTTTACTCCTTGTTTTTGTGTTGCAGCTTCCGCACCCATGGAATAAGTAACAATATAAACATATTGACCGTTGGCGCAAAGGCTTCCCTGGAAAGTTCCATCCCAACCTGAATAGGCATCATTTGATTCATAAAGCAGTTGACCCCAGCGGTTGTAGATTAATATCTTATAGGTGTTTAAAATTCCGAGAATTACAGGTTTGAAGCGTTCATTTATACTGTTGTTATCAGGCGAAAAGGCATTCGGGAACCAGATTTCGGTGCCACATTCATTAATCGTAATCTCATCACTTGCCGGGCACCAGTCATTATAAGCAGTTACTGAATAATTACCCGGACCAATTACTATCAACTGGCTTAAATCTGTATGATCCGACCACAAATAGCTTGTATAACCATCGCCGGGAGTGAGAATGATTGTATCACCCGGACAAATCAGCCTGTCATCTCCCAATGAAACAACTGGTAATGGGTTTACTGTTAGGATTGTTGTTACAGTACTATCGCATCCCGAAAAAGCTTCAAATATATCGGTATAAGTTCCTGTCGTTGAATATATGTTAGTTCCAACCTGGAAATGATAGCCTTCACAAATGGAAGGGCTTTGCTCCGTACTGATTGTAGGAATTACTGTAAGATTTGTTGTAATTATACTGTCGCACAGATTAACTGTTGCTAAAGTGTCGCTATATATTCCTGCCGCCATATAATTATGGTTTCCAATCTGGAATGTTTCACCTTGACAAATTTGTGGATCAATGGTCAAGGAACCTGTTGGAAATATAGTTATTTTTATGCTGTCGCATTCAGATGTATCACAAAGACTTTCCCATCGGGCATAATAGGTTGTGGTTTGTGATGGAGATGGAATGATTAAAGGCGTTCCCTTTCCAACATAATTAAGCCCTAAATTATCTGAATACCATTTTAATATTTCACCTGCACCGCCTATTGCAGTTAAGGTAATAATACCTGTTTTATTTAAACAAATATTATTTAGATCTGATTGAACTGATGTTGGTTTTGTGTTGTTGCATGCCGTAATTTTGAATATTCCTCCCAGAATTCCGTAAATCGGACTATTGTCATAATATGCGCCGTTACCATAATCTATAGTATATGCTCCGCGTGATAAATAGCCAATAACATAAATAGAATTTTGGCTATCAACAGCAAGGTCTTTTCCCCAATCTTCATTTTCCCCACCACAATAAGTAGCCCACTTTCTGTCGCCTTTTTTATTGAATTTTGCAATAAAGTAATCTTGCTTACCTGCATTAGTTGGTTGCCAGTATTCGCCGGTTAGCTGTTGAGTTGGCAAATCTGCTGATTCTGTATATCCTGTAATATAAATATTGTTCTGGCTATCAGAGCAAATAGAATTCCCTTGATCATTTGAATTTCCGCCATAACAGGTTGCCCAAAGTCGTACACCCTGATTATTGAATTTTAAGATATATGCGTCAAAACTCCCTTCATGTGTTTGATTGTATGCTCCTGTTAATTGCTGAAGTGGGAAATCTGACGAATGCGCGTATCCTGTAATATAAACATTATCCTGGTTATCAAAACACATGGAATTTCCTCTGTCCATTGAACTTCCCCCATAATAAGTTGACCACTTTCTGAGACCACTTTTATCGAATTTAACAATGAAAGCATTAATTGCTCCTGTTCCGCCTCCTAAGCTAGCCTGGTTATACGCCCCGGCTTGTTGCAGGATTGGAAAATCTGTTGACTGTGTTTGTCCTGTAATATAAATATTACCCTGGCTATCTACCCGTATTGTAGAAACTTCTTCAAAACTTCCTCCACCATAACAGGTAGCCCATTGTAAAATACCCTGGAGATTGAATTTCAATATAAATATATCCTCACTGTATAAGAACTTTATTTGATTATAAGCCCCTGGTAGTGATTGGGTTGGAAAATCTATAGAAGTAGTAATACCAGTAATATAAATATTATCGTGGATATCTGCTGTAATTGATTTAGCAAGATTATATCCATATTTGCCACCATAATAGGTAGCCCATTGGCGAACGCCATTTTTATTAAATTTTACTACAAATGCATCATCTTGATAGTTTCCAGCCTTATTGGCCTGGAAATAGGCTCCTGTTAATTCATGGGTAGGAAAATTATCTGAACTAGTCGACCCGACAATGTATATGTTGTCCTGCGAATCAGCAATGATACAATTACCAATTTCAGAATCGTTACCTCCATAATAAGTAGCCCATTGTCTTACACCTTGAGTGTTGAACTTCAGAATAAACATGTCCACTGCGCCACCGCCCGTTGCTTGAAAGAAGGCTCCTGTAGATTGTTGTGCAGGGAAATTTCTTGATACTGTTGGCCCTGTAATATAGATATTGTCATCGCCATCTGTACAAATTGACATAAAACTATTTTCATAATCCCCATCATAATACGTCGCCCATACCAGCGGGTCAATTACCAGTGTTTTGGTTTTATCGTATGCGCCTATTTCAAATTCCAGCGTACTATCCGCATTAGTTGTATAGCTGGTTTTTATCGCCTGTTTTTCAGAGCTGTTTTGCAGGTAGGAGTATAGGTTGCCTTCTTCAATATTGCCGGCAATGGTTTGGATTTTCAGTTTTGTGCCGTTATCGGTCAATAGCGTGCTTTGGGCATTTACGAATTTGATTTTGATATCTTTATAGTCCGCTTGCGGATGAACCAGGAAATCATATTTCAATGGGTGCTCCCTGGATTCGGCATTGGCATAAATTACCCAGTCGATGCCTTTGTAAATATTTTTAATAGTTATTTTGCCATATTCCTGCACGCCGTATATACCATCGGGGAAATTGGGGTAGAAGTAATTGGTAACTCCTTGTTTGCCGGGCAGTTCTTTTATTATTTGTGTTTTGTTGATGCTTGAACCCTGCAGGTTCATATCCAGGCGGTAGTACGAAACGGTTTTGTTTTCCATTTCTTTTTGTCCGAACTTGCTGTGGATATCATTGGTGTCAATACGGTGACCTTTCACTTTGTCGTACTTCACAAAGACATAGCTAATTCCTTCGGTAGTAATATAAATATCGCAATCGCCGTAGGATGCTTTAAAAAGAACATTATCAGCCGGGTTACCATCGGTGTTAGTAAGCTGTCCTTTGTTTTCAATGAAAGCGAGTGGCTTGTTTTTAAGCCATTCTTTTGCCTGCTTTGTTTTATCAATGTCGTTGTTGCCAGCAAGTAATGTGATCGATGAAAAACAAAATAGAATAAGAAATAGAATTTTCATCAGCTTGATCTAAAAAAGTAAAAGTACAAGATTTTTATAATTGAGCCGGATGTTTCTATTTTCTGTGCAGAAAAATATTTTTTCATCTTTTGTAAAAGCTGTATTTTTTCACATTAATTTTGACCACATGGTTAAATCATATAGTTAAACCAAAAAATTAAATCTTTAGCGTTATGACAATAGCTGGAGAAAACACGGAAAATCAAATACTTACAGCAGCCAGCCAGGTATTTATACTTAAAGGTTTCGACGGAGCCCGTATGCAGGCAATTGCTGACCAGGCAGGAATAAACAAGGCCTTGCTGCATTATTACTTCCGGAGTAAGGAGAAATTATTTGATGCAGTATTCAGCGAAGTAGCAGCCAACCTGTTTCCGGCGATGAAACAGGTAATTGAAGCTGAGCTCGAAATGAAGGAAAAGATCACATTTTTTGTAAAGATGTACGTAAAAACATTACTTGAAAATCCTTTTATCCCGGCTTTTGTTATAAATACCCTCAATACCAATCCCAACCGGTTCCTGACTCATATTAAAAAAGCCGGAATAAATCCAATGCTGCTTCAGAAACAGATTGATGAAGAGGCTGTTCTTGGGCTGATCCGGCCAATGAAGGCAGAGCATCTGCTGGTGAATATAATCTCAATGTGTATTTTCCCATTTGTTGCCAGGCCAATTATTCAAAATATATTTGAAATGAATAACGATGAGTACCAATTATATTTGGAATCGCGGCAAACCGAAATTGTCGATTTTGTACTAAAATCAATAACAGTATGATGTACAGAACTTTTTTGCTTTCCTTTATCCTGTCTGCCGGCATAACTGCACTGGCGCAGCAGCCTGTTACCCTCGACGAATGTTTGTCGGCTGCCATGAAAAACCAGCCGCTTTCGGGGCAGAACGAAATTTATAAAGAATCGAGCGAGCTTCAGCAGAAGAATATTGAAAACGGAAAGCTTCCGCAATTAAATATGAATGGCCAGGGCACGTATCAGAATGAAGTAGTTCAGCTTCTTTTTAATATTCCCGGAATGTCGGCGCCTGTAATTCCCAAAGCACAGTACAAGGTATCGTTAGATGCTAACCAGCTGATTTATGGCGGAGGTAATATTGATGCCCAGGGAATTATTGAAGATTACAACCGGCAGATAAACCAGCTGAATAATGAAGCCGAACTTTATAAAATCCGCGAACGGATCAACCAGTTGTATTTCAGTATTTTGTTGTCGGATTTGAATGTGGGTGTTATTGAAAATACGGTTTCGGATCTGAACAGCAGGCTTGCAAAAGTTAACGCATCAGTAAAAGAAGGCGTAATGCTTCCTTCGGCTGCAGAGGTGTTGCTGTCGGAAATACTGAAAGCCGGTCAGCGGTTGCTGGAAGTGAAAACCCAGAAACGCATGCTTGTGAATACCATGCAGGTTTTAACCGGTTTGGCTTTGAACGAAAATTCGACTTTTCTTGAACCAGGAATTCATGTTGATTTGTCGGTTTACACAAACCTGAGACCTGAGTTTGGTGTTTTCGGACTGATACAGCAAAAACTGGAAGCTACCAAAAAGCTTACGGTTTCAAAAGATCTGCCAAGAGTGTATGGATTTGGAACTGCAGGTTATGGTAATCCTGGCTACAACTTTTTTAAGGAAGGAGCAGCCTTTTTCTATACTGTAGGCGCAAAGGTAACCTGGAATTTCTGGAACTGGAACCAAACCAGCCGTGAAAAACAGATACTGGATCTGAACAGCATTATTATTGAAAACCAGAAAAATTCGTACGATCTGGCTAATAAAGCACAGGTTCAGCAATACCTGGCCGATGTTCAAAAGGCAGAAGAGCTTATAAAAAGTGATGAACAGATCATTGAGTTACGAAAATCAATCACGCGTTCAGCCGCATCTCAACTCGAAAATGGAACACTTACGGCAACCGAATTTGTTACCGAACAACTTGCCGAAGAACAAGCTTTGTTAAACCGGAATCTTCATAAAATGCAATTACTGCAGTCGAAAGCGCTTTATAAGGCGGCAACGGGTGGATTGTAGGGGATTTATGCAAAAAGGAATTTTAAAGCCAGGTATAACAAAAACAACAAACAAATGAGTAAGGCAGTAGATTTACCGGAAAGGGAGAAGTTGCTTCTTAGTATTGTTTCGTTAATTGATAATGCACGGAAGAATGTTGCACAGGCTGTTAACAGCGAATTAACGTTGCTTTATTGGAATATAGGAAAACAAATAAATGAGGATATCCTGAAAAATAACAGGGCAGATTATGGTAAAAGCATTGTGCTTGAGCTGAGTAGAGAATTAACGGTTAAGTTTGGAACAGGTTTCAGTAAACGTAATCTACACAACTTTATAAAATTCAGCGAGTTGTATTCAGATTTACAGATTGTGCAGACACTGTCTGCACAATTGAGTTGGTCGCATATTTATAGTTTAATCTATATAAAGGAGGATTTAAAGCGGGAGTTTTACACTCAAATGAGCATTCACGAACGCTGGAGTGTGCGAACATTGCAAACCCGAATTGATAGTATGCTTTTTGAACGTACTGCAATAAGTAAAAAACCAGAACAAACTATTGTCAATGATCTTGAACTCATTAATAGTGAAAAACAAATCAGCCCGGATTTAACATTTCGTGATCCGTATTTTTTGGATTTTTTAGGCTTGCATGATTCCTATAGCGAAAATGACCTGGAATTGGCAATTTTATTCAATCTGCAAGGTTTTATAACTGAGTTGGGAACCGAATTTGCCTTTCTTGCCCGACAAAAGAGAATTACAATCGACAATGAGGATTATTATATCGATTTATTGTTCTATCACCGGGGATTGCGCTCATTAATAGCCATTGACCTTAAGATTGGTAAATTTAAAGCAGGCTACAAAAGTCAGATGGAATTGTATCTGAACTGGCTTGAGCACAATGAGCAAAAAGAGAATGAAAATAAACCCGTAGGTCTTATTCTTTGCAGCGAAAAATCGCCGGAACAAATCAAATACCTTATGCTTGATAACAACGATCAGATTAAAGTAGCTGAATATATCACGAAACTGCCAGACAAGAAATTACTGGAACAAAAACTCCTTAAAGCAATAGAAATAGCTCAAAACAAACTGAATAGGTGATGTTTTCAATGAATTAATAATCGCCAAAACTGATAATTTATTCAGATCAAAACGAATACCACAATGAATACTAACAACATATATAATACAATGGCAACAACCCGCAACCTATTTTTATTGATAGCATTGGTATGGTTATCATCCTGCAGCAACCGCAATAACCTGAGTGATGCGTATGGAAATTTTGAAGCCGTCCAGGTAACGGTATCGTCCGAAAGCGCAGGAAAAATACATTATCTGAATGTGGAAGAAGGATCACAACCTGATTCAGGAATTGTTGTGGCTTTGGTGGATACCACCGATTTGTACCTGAAGAAATTACAGCTTCAGTCGCAAAAGAAAGCAATTTCGGTTAAAAGGAATAATGTTGAGAGCCAGATAGCCGTTCAGCAGCAGCAAAAAACAAACCTAACCGTTGAAAAAAACCGCGTCACAAAATTAATTGCGGATAAAGCAGCTACCCCAAAGCAACTGGATGATATTAACGGATCTCTTGATCTGATTGATAAGCAGGTTGAATCTATACAAACCCAGAATGCCGGAATTACTGAGGAAATGGAAGTAATTGACAGGCAGATTGCACAGGTAAACGAATCCATTCATAAATGTTATATACGGAATCCGGTAAAAGGAACCGTTCTGAGCAAGTATGCCGAGACAGGTGAAATAGCGGCTCCTGGTCGGGCGCTTTATAAAATTGCTGATCTTAGCGTGATGGAACTGAAAGTTTATGTTTCAGGAGCACAGCTTCCGGGCATAAAACAAGGGCAACAGGTGGAGGTTTTGATTGATGCGGATAAAAAAACAAACCGTAAATTAAGCGGAGTTGTTAGCTGGATATCACCAAAAGCTGAATTTACTCCTAAAATCATTCAAACCAAAGAGGAACGGGTCAACCTGGTGTATGGAATTAAGGTAAGGGTTTCCAATGATGGCAGCCTCAAAATAGCGATGCCGGCCGAAGTTAATTTTGGAGAGAAAAAATAATTTCTACTCCGTGCAGAAAAATAATTAAACTCGTCTGTGTTAAGCCCCTACGGGGTTTGGGGTTAATGTAAACACAAAAGGCAAAAATCGAAATGTGTTCAAATTGTTTAATTTCTGCACTGTACTAAATTCTCATCCCTCCTGATATAATTAAAAACAGTTCCTGATAAAAAGTTAAAAAGTAAATAAGACAATCCAATTATAGTTAAACCAAGTTCAAACTAATCCTGAAAAACGATGAAAATTACAATCACCCTGGCATTACTGGTTATTTCAATGGTGTTTGCCGGTAAGGCAAGTGCCCAGTCAAAAGCTGATAAAATTGTTGGCTATTACCTGACTTACGATGATGAAACCAAAGCCGAAAAATCACAGGTTCAGATATTTAAAAGCACAAATGGCAAGTACTATGGAAAAATAGTCTGGCTGAAAGAACCACTCAAAGACGGGAAGCCAAAAGTTGACGATAAAAATCCTGACGTGAAACTGCAAAAACGTGCAATTATTGGCCTCGAGATGCTAAAGGGATTCAAATTCAATGAATCAGATAATGAGTGGAATGAGGGGACTATTTACAATCCTTCGAGTGGTAAAACCTACAATTGCTATATAAACTTTGAATCGGCCAATAGCCTAAAGATCAGAGGTTATATAGGGGCTTCGTGGATGGGATTGGGTAAAACAGCTATCTGGACCAAAGAAGCAACCCTAAGAAAATAGGCAAAACCGGTACAGTCTGAAAAGCCATGCCAGGTTCCTGGTTTTTATGGAAATCTGAGCATAAAAATACAAAACCTGGCAGGTTAAACAATCTTCGTGTCCGCTATTCACTGCTTTTTCTTCAGGATATTTGAAACAGCACTCTCACTAAGCTATAGAAATTAATGTCATCAGCTATTTCCATACATGCAGCTAACATAACGAAGCGTTATGGTGACAAAACTGCTCTTGATGATGTTTCATTCGACATTTCCAAAGGCGAGTTATTTGGATTTATAGGGCCCGACGGAGCCGGAAAAACAACTTTGTTCCGGATAATCACTTCGTTGCTTAAGCCGGGAAGCGGAGCAATGACTGTTGAAGGATTTGATACGGTGAAAGACTACATTAAACTGCGAAAAATCCTGGGATATATGCCGGGTCGTTTTTCGTTATACCAGGATCTTACGGTTGAAGAAAATCTGCGATTTTTTGCAGGAATATTTAAAACCACGCCAGAAGCTAATTATGATCTGGTAAAAGATATATACAGCCAGATCGAACCGTTCAAAGATCGAAAAGCAGGAAAACTTTCGGGTGGAATGAAACAGAAACTGGCTTTGTCGTGTGCGCTGATCCATAAACCGGAAGTGCTGGTGCTCGACGAGCCCACCACCGGCGTGGATGCCGTTTCGCGTATCGAATTCTGGGAAATGCTTTCAAGGCTACGTCTCAGCGGAATAACAATTGTTGTTTCAACGCCTTATATGGATGAAGCTTCACGCTGCGACAGGGTTGCATTGATACAAAGCGGCAAAATTATGAGCATTGATACGCCGGAGGCAATCCGCAATAATTACGGTCAGGATTTATGGGCAATTAAAACAGATGACACATACCGTTTGCTAGGCGATCTGAGACAATTTAAATACACCCGTACGGCTTTCCCGTTCGGGGAGCACATTCACCTGTCGTTGATCAGCAAATCGGTTAAACCGGCCGAAATCAGTGCTTATCTTGAAGCTGCCGGTCACATCAATATTCATATTTCGAAAATTGAACCGTCGATAGAGGATTGTTTTATGGAGATGATGAGTACTGAGAGTAGTACAAGGGAAAAATAGAAATTGATTGAGGGGCGAATGGGCGAGGGGAGACAAGGTGATTCATATAAGAGTAGAGTGTTATAAATCCGAATTTTAAATCTCATTCATAAATGAAATAATGGCTGCTTTATCTATTTGTAAAAAAAAACCGAATAAATAATTACTTGAACATTTGAAGTAAAAACTTCAAATCCTGTCTTTAACAGTCGCCCTGTCGCCCCTCCCTCTCCCGAATCCCTAAACCCCAACCCCTAACACCTTAATGAAAATTATTGAAGTAGAAAACCTGGTTAAAAAGTTTGGCAGTTTTGTTGCCAACGACCATCTGACTTTTTCAGTAGATGAAGGTGAGATCTATGGTTTTCTTGGAGCTAATGGGGCAGGCAAAACTACAGCTATGAAAATCCTTTGCGGGTTATCATCGCCTACTTCCGGAAAAGTTATGGTTGCAGGGTATGATGTTTACCATCAAACGGAAATGATAAAAAAACGGATTGGCTATATGAGCCAGCGGTTTTCGTTATTCGAGGATTTAACGGTTTGGGAAAATTTTCAGTTTTTCGGAGGCATTTACGGACTGCCGGCAGCAAAAATAAGGGAAAGAACAACCGAACTCTTGGGCCGTCTTGGGCTCGGGGGAGAGAAGAATCGGATTTTGGGTTCGCTTCCGCTGGGTTGGAAACAGAAACTGGCTTTCTCGGTGGCTATTATTCATAATCCATCCATAGTTTTTCTCGACGAACCAACCGGTGGCGTGGACCCGATTACGCGCCGTCAGTTCTGGGAAATAATTTACGAAACTGCCAACCAGGGAATCACCGTCTTCGTTACTACTCACTATATGGACGAAGCCGAATACTGCCGCCGTGTAAGCATTATGGCTGATGGAAAAATAGTAGCACTTGATACACCTGCTAACTTGAAAGCGAAATACAATGCGGCGAACATAGAGGAGGTTTTTTTGAAGATAGCGAGAAATTGATTGAAAAAATATTTACGAATTACGATTGACGAGGTACGAATGCACCAAGCCAATGATATATTTTCAAAAAGAAGTGAATTGAGAAATAAACTAATTAAACCGCCCCAATCGTAACTCGTAACTCAATGAAAGGTTTTATCATCAAAGAGTTTTACCACATTTTCCGCGACATCCGGTCGATGGTTGTGCTTTTTGGTATGCCGGTGATACAGGTTTTGTTGTTTGGATTCGCGCTCTCAACCGAGGTAAAGAATGCGCCGGTTGCCATTATTGACCATTCGAACGACCAGGTAACAAGGGCCATCACTTCAAAATTACTTTCATCCGGATTTTTTATACTCAGCGACCAGGTTCCTGGCGAAGGACATATTGAGGAAGTTTTCAGGCATGGAAAAGTAAAGGAAGTTATTGTTTTCGAAAGTGATTTTGCCGCGAAACTTGAAAAAGACCGGCAGGCTGGAATACAGGTTATTGCCGATGCCAGCGATCCCAATACCGCGAACCTTCTGGTAAGTTATACCTCAGCCATAATTAACGATTATCAGCAGGAATATCTCAAAGGAATGTCGTTGCCGGTTACGGTTAACACTCAATCACAAATGATGTACAACCCGGCATTGAAAAGTGTTTTTATGTTTGTTCCTGGGGTAATCACAATTTTGCTGATGTTGATCACGGCTATGATGACATCTATTTCAATAGCCCGCGAAAATGAAATGGGTACGATGGAAATACTTCTGGTATCGCCCATGCGCCCTATACAGATTATTGCCGGCAAAGTGCTTCCATATGTTTTACTTGCTTTCACAAATGCGCTTATAATTCTTTTGCTGAGTTATTTCGTACTTGGAATGCCTGTAAAAGGAAGTCTTATAATGCTGTTGGCAGAAAGCCTGTTGTTTATTGTGATGGCCTTGTCGCTGGGGATTTTTATTTCAACAGTCAGCAATAGCCAGCAGATGGCGATGATGCTCTCGATGTTTGCGCTTATGCTGCCGACTATTCTGCTCAGTGGTTTTATTTTCCCGATCGAAAATATGCCGCTACCATTACAGATTTTCAGCAATATTATGCCGCCACGCTGGTTTATTGTTATTGTTAAATCAATCATGATCAAAGGGCTTGGATTCAGGTATATCTGGAAAGAAACACTGATTATTGCAGGGATGGCAGTGTTTTTTATTGTGCTGAGTATCAGGAAATTTAAAATAAGGCTGGAGTAAATGAAAGGGGAAGACTGAGAGGTGGAGGAACTGAAAGACTGAGAGACGGAAGGAAAGCACGCACTTTAATATGGAAATGGGAACCCGGAAACCGGAACTTTTCATTAATCCGCCCCCCTTCGAAAAACGTACCGGAAATATTAATAAATTTGACCTTTCAAATTAAACCCTGCCATGTCAGCAAAACAGATCCTGGTAATCTATCCGGAAGTAGATATCACAAAAATAGCGGTATATCGCAATACCAGTCTTATCTTTCTGAAATCCATCCGCCATAAAGCGGAAGCCCTGTTCGGGTTTTCGCATGTAATCGAAGAACTTGATTACCGTACAGAACTTATCCTGGAAGAGCTTATAAATAACCAGATCGAATTGATGGATATAGCGGTGGTAATGGCTCGCGGAGGTTTGATAAAACCACTTAAATCAGGCGTTTACCAGGTGAATGAAGCTATGAAACGCGACCTCCGCGTTGGTGTTATGGGAATGCACGCTACCAACCTGGGCGGACTTATTGCCGATAAAATAGCGTCAAAGTTGCCCAGCGCTAAAGCTTACCTTGCCGACCCCGTGGTAGTTGACGAAATGGAACCTATTGCCAAAGTTTCGGGATTACCACAAATTGAGAGAAATTCCATCTTCCATGCGCTTAACCATTTTAATGTTTCACGCGAGTACGCTAAAAGCATCAACCGCAATTACAAGGAACTGAAAATGGTTATTGCTTACATCGGAAATGGCGGGGTATCGGTTGGAGCACATCGTTGCGGACAGGTAATTGATGTAAACCAGGCATTCGATGGTGACGGGCCTTTTTCAATGACCCGTGCAGGAAGTCTGCCTGTCGGGCAACTGATTGATTTATGTTACGACGGGAAATATACCCGCGAACAAATGCACAAACTGATTACCGAGCATGGCGGATTAATAGCTTACCTTGGCACTAAATCTTTAACCGAAATTACATCGATGGTTGACTCGGGTGATGAAAAAGCCAGATTCTATGTTGATGCTATGGCATACCAGATTGCCAAAGAAATAGGAAGCATGGCTGCTGTTCTCGAATTTAACGTGGATGCTACTCTTATCATGGGCTCTATAATGAATAATAAGTTTTTTACGGATAAACTAATCAGCAGGGTTCAAAAAATAGCCCCGGTTTCGGTTTATCCGATCGTTAATGATCTCGATTCGCTGGCGATGAATGGAATGATGATACTGCACGGTGAAGCTGAGATCATTGAATACGTTTAGCCATTGTATTCATTAGTTATAGTTTTATTTTGAGTAACCACAATAAAACCTTCAGGCAATGGGCGCGCCAGTAACCTTGTTATCTTTGACGTTCCACCCTTTGTGCTGGGCCAGGGTCCAGGAATATGAATCGATACGGCATTCTTTTATTTTTAAAAACAGCAACCAGGTTGTTAATCTCCTGTTTTTATGTCGCAGGCTTTAATTTTAAGAATACCATACTTCTCCAGAACAATCCCCTGGCGGATCGCGGCCTTTTGCTTTGCTAAATAAAGTTTATTTCGGCCGATTTAACTGCATAATGCATTCCCCTGAAAATACCAGCGCGGGTGCTTTCGGCAAAGGCAATTTCGCCGGTCAGAGTGCTTTCTCCTTTCAAGTAAAGTACTTAGCCGTTGCTGCTATACGTTGGAACATAAGCTGCGGTGCCGGAATAAAAGCAACGGCGACGATACAAAAAGATACGCCGACCTGATAAAAAGCTACGATGAAGTTAGGGGAACAGATGTAAGGGATAAAAGTATTACCTGGGCTTGAGAGCTCAAAGACTACTGAAATATTTATACAGATGTAGCAGAAAAAGTTAACAAAAAACAAATTCGCCATTTGATGATTTGTAGATTTTTATAATTTGGCCAAATATCTAAATTGCCGTATTTTACAAAAATGGTAAACCTATAAACTAGTTATGCGCAATTTTGCAAGACAATCAATCACAGAGAATTATATTTAAAATCTTTAAAGTAGAATAAATGAGACAACTTTTTTTTATCGGATTCGCACTTTTGTTGATCATCAAAACTTATGGACAGATAAACATGAATGACTCAACCGTTCAGGTTATTGGATATTGGGATAAGAATGAAAAACAAACTTACATTGTAACGAATGAGAGTTATAAGGTAAAAGATTCAGATACAACATCAAGAGAATCCTACAAATATGCTGTTGATATAACTATTGTCGATTCAACAGCAGATTCTTACACAATCGATTGGTTTTACCATGATTATGACATTAAGGCGGACAATGAATTAATAAAAAAGCTTTCATCAATAGCCGAAGATATGACCGTTACCATTCTGACAGATGGGCTTGGTGCATTTAAAGAAGTAAAAAACTGGAAAGACATAAGAGATTTTATTCTCAAAGGGACTAAAATGCTTAAAAAGGAAACTAAAGACATTCCGAATATTGATAAGGTTATTAAACAAATGGAAGATATTTATAGCACAAAAGAATCAATAGAAGCTGCTGCAATTAAAGAAATTCAGCAGTTTTACACGTATCATGGCGGGAAATACAAACTTGGAGAAGAAATATCCGCCAGTATGAAAGTTGCAAATCTTTACGGAGGTGAGCCTTTTGACACTGAAGTAACACTTTGGTTAGATGAAATAAACACTGAAGATAATAACTCAATTATTAGAATGAAACAAATTGTTAATTCAGAACAACTTACGAAAACCACTTTTGATTATTTGACAAAAATGTCAGAAACAATGAAAGTTCCTGGTCCCCAATGGGACGGTTTCCCACCACTAAAAAACGAGACTTGGACGTCTTCAAGAATACATAATGCCGGATGGGTCATTTATTCGATTGAAACCCAGGAAGTTTCTGCTGAAGGTGTTACGAATGTTAAGGAAAATATAATTGAGCTTCAATAATAAAATTGTGCAACAAAGACTATTGCCAATGGCGGGTTTGGAAACATAATTGAAGCTTTGTCACCCGCACAATCATTTGTGTTTGTTGGCAGTTAAGTGCCTCGCATCGGAGCAACGCAGTCTGATGAGGCGCAGCCGAATAATCCGTCACTTGTCAAATCCTCAACCGCTGGTAACAAATAAATGCCACTGAGTCAAATAGTAAAAATAATGAAACAATGATGGGATCAACTAAACTCAGTCTCCAGGATAAATTACCTCTTACCTGTTCGCGAACCGGAACCTGCTGTCATGGGAAACAGGTGCTGCTTAATCCTTGGGAGTTGGCCTGCCTGGCCAGGGAGAAAAAAAATACTGCAAGGGAATTCCGTGATCTTTATTGTGAGTATGGAGGAATTCGTCTGCGATTTGACGGAAAAATAGGGTGGAAAGAACAACACGCTTGCAGTCAGTATGTTGATAATTTTGGATGTAGCGTGCATCTGGGGCGACCGCTGTCCTGCCGGTTGTATCCGCTTGGCCGCCAGATACAAAGTGAAGAAGTTCACTATATGCACCAGGGGACCGAATTTCCGTGCCTCAACGGATGCCCCGAAGTTTCCGGGTTACCTCATCTGACGGTAGGCGAATATCTTAAAGGCCAGGAAACAGCTAAGTTCGAAAAGGCCCAGGATGAGTATCTGGATGTTATGCAAAATATTGCTGATATAGCGTTTGAACTGCTTCTGGATACCGGCCTGGCTGAATCCGGGGATAAGCAAACTTTGTCTCTTTGGAGAATAATGGGCAACGAGCTTCCGGAAGTATTAGCAGACAGGATAGGGCCTGAGTGGATAGATTGTTTAATGCTACCGGAAATTTCCGGTGATTTGGAAGATCCGGTTTCATTTGCCCGAAAACATAATGATTTACTCCGGTTAAAAGCGCAGGAAAAATATGGAACCCTGCAAACCAACCAGGAATTACACGAAGCTTCAGTTTTAATGATGGGAGTGGCATTACAGCTTGCCCGGGGGTTAGGGGCAGAGCCGGAAATTCTTGCTGAACACTGGATTGCTACTGCAAAGAATCATGGGGCTAAGGAATAGTATTCATTTTGAATTTGTTATAACCAATCAGAAATCTTAATTGTATTTTTAGCCACAGATTACGCAGACTTAAACTCCTTTCAGCCGTTTTAAAATTAAACCTGATCATCAAATAGTATAAATTTATCTGTGAAATTTGTGTAATCTGTGGCAAATATTTGTTTGACAGAGTTTTATAATAGCTGATTACTTGCAATTAGTTTAATTTTGTGGTTATGTTACTTCAATTCCTACAATAGACGCAGACTCTGTCGTTAACTAATTTCGTGAGAGATAAATTAAATAACACTGGAGAAAAGCTGATAATCCGAAATTCTCATATAAAATGATCAACTGCATCCGAACAGATTCCGAAAGCAAAGACTTTCAAAATCTTGTCAGTGAACTTGACGCGGATTTACTGATCCGTGATGGAGAAGAGCATTCATTCTATGCCCAATTCAACAAAATTGATAAAATCAGGTATGCAATCGTTGCCTATGACAATGGAATTCCTTTTGGTTGCGGGGCAATTAAAGAATATTCGCCGGGCACAATGGAAGTTAAACGCATGTATGTTTTGCCAGCCAGGCGCGGGCAGGGAATTGCCTCACTGATTTTAAAACAGCTGGAGTTGTGGGCAATTGAATTAAATTCCACCAGGTGTATTTTGGAAACCGGGTTTAAACAGCTAGAAGCCATTGCACTTTACAAGAAAAACGGGTATACGTTTATTCCTAACTATGGCCAATATGTTGATGTGGAAAATAGTGTGTGCTTCGAAAAAGTTTTATCAGGAAAATAGAAATATATGTACCTAATCAGCCTACTCAAAAGGCATTTTGGCCACAGATTACGCCGATTTCACAGATTAAAACTGCGTTTAGCAGTTTTTTAGATGAAATTTGATCATACGCTAGCTTAATTTATCTGCGCAATTTGTGTAATCTGTGGCAAATATTTGTTTGTCAATGTTTTAAATGAACTGATTAGTTACAAATATAGATTTTGGACAAAAATGCTTCTCGGCTTCAAAATAAACGGGAAAGCCTGCTTTTTACCAGTACAATTCCCTCCTCCTAATGAAAGCTATATTTTTTTAATCCGGTTATTTGCAGTCCTGCATATCTTTATACCTTCGCCATTCAAAAAATCTCCCATGAAATGGCCATGAGCAAAAAATTTGCTCACCAATTGAAATGATTATTCTCATGGCGAACCTTTAGCTCATTAACGCCTTTAAAAATAAGCAAGACGTTAATAGTTCCATGTGACCCGTAAAAAATTAAAAAATAAACACATGAAAAATATTCTTTGCCTTTCAGCTTTAGTTCTCCTGTTTTTGATTTCAACTTTTGCTGCAATTGCTCAGGCTACCGGAACAACAGCAGCCGTTTCAGATAAAACTCTAACTGTCAATAAAAAAGAAATGGCAGCAAAGGTGAAAGCCGAATTTTTACATGCCTGGAACGGGTATAAAAAATATGCCTGGGGATATGATGCACTGAAACCACTGAGTAAAGAACCACATAACTGGTATAAGAAATCACTGCTGATGACACCCGTTGTTGCTTTCGATACCATGATCCTGATGGGCCTGACAGAAGAAGCCGGCGAAGCCAAAGAACTTATTTTTAAAGACCTCGACTTTGATGTGGATATGGAAGTGCAGAATTTTGAGGTGTCCATCCGTATACTGGGCGGTTTGCTTTCAGCTTACGAACTCGATGGCGATCCGCGTTTCCTTACGCTGGCAGAAGACCTTGGTAAGCGGCTTATGAAAGCGTTTAATTCTCCTACCGGCATGCCTTATCTTTATGTGAACCTGAAAACCGGCGCAACTTCGGGGGCAAATTCCAATCCTGCCGAAATTGGAACTTACCTGGTTGAGTACGGAACACTGAGTAAACATACCAAAGACCCGGTTTATTACAAGACTGCCATGAAAGCCATGACAGCATTATATGCCTTTCGTTCACCAATAAATCTTACAGCTGAAGGAATCAATATCGAAACCGGCAAGGTTACCAGCCCGATAAGCCATATTTCGGGTTATATCGATTCGTACCTTGAGTACATACTCAAAGGCTCAATCCTTTTTAATGACAAGCAGTTGAGTGAAATGTGGGTGCCAACCATAGACGCTGTAAATAAATACCTGGCTGATCAAACACCGGATGGCTTGTGGTACGGGCATGCTGACATGTATACAGGAAAAATCTCTGAAACCAGTTATGGCGCTCTGGACGCGTTTTTTTCGGGGACACTGGTCATGAACAAGGACCTGAAACGGGCTGTAGCGCTTCAAAACTCCAACTACGCTATGTGGATGCAGAATGGTGTTGAGCCTGAATCAATGAATTGTATTACAAAGGAAGTTGAAAACGGGGCTTATATTTTACGCCCCGAGAATATAGAAGGCGCTTATTATCTTTACCAATACACACATGATGAGCGTTACCTCGAAATGGGAGCAAATATGTTCAATAACCTGGTAAAATACTGCCGCACCGACGATGCGTATGCCGCCCTGAAAGATGTCCGTACCAAGGAAAAAAAGGATTATATGGAAAGTTTCTTCTTTGCCGAAACATTGAAATATGCCTTCCTGCTTTTCGATGAATCAGGGAAACTGGATTTTAACAAGGTGATATTTAATACAGAGGCGCATCCGTATAAAAGGGGTTAGTGGTTGGGATTTAGGGATTAGGGAGCCCCTTATTATTCACAGGGAGACTTCAAATCACCCTATGAATAATAGGTGAGAATTTATCAACATTGCCACCTATAGCTTCATTTTAAATTACATTTGTATAAACAATATAATTTTAATCCAATCAATATGGCACGAGGTATCAACAAAGTAACACTGATAGGGAACCTGGGGAAAGATCCTGAAGTTCAAACATTTGACACATATAAGAAAGCCACCTTTTCGCTGGCTACAACGGAATATTCGCGCGATAAGGAAGGAAATGAAGTGCAGCATACCGAATGGCACAATATTGTGATGTGGCGCGGGCTGGCCGAAATTGCCGAACAATACCTCCGCAAAGGCAACCAGGTATATATAGAAGGTAAAATCCGTACCCGCTCATTTGATGCCAAGGACGGCACTAAGAAATATATTACTGAAATCCAGGCCGATAACCTTGTGTTATTAGGGGGAAAGAGAGAAGGCGGTGGTGAAAACAACAACCAGGCTCAACCATCCAATTCGTATGGACATCCTGCCCAGCCTGTTGTTCCGCCAATTGCTGAACCAACGCCACAGCAAACGGATCATGATGATCTGCCATTTTAAGGTACTTTATAGATAATAATAAGCGGGCGGACATGGTTCGCCTGTTTATTTTCAGCTTTTACTATCTTTGCATCTTAAAATCAATTACTTCACACCGTGCCCGACCCACTTCCCGATGCGTTTCACGCATTTATTTTATTAAATATTACCACAACCGACCTGGCTTCTTCAGCCGGTCTGACTGTAGGATTGCTCACAGTTATTGTATTGTTAATGTGTTCAGCGGCAGCCTCAGCTTCCGAAACAGCCTTCTTTTCGCTGTCACCCTCCCAGCTGAATGAGATACGCTCGTCGAAAACCTCCGTCAATAAACGGATAGTACATTTACTTGAGAATTCTAAATTGTTGCTGGCTACTATTCTGATTGTCAACAACCTGGTAAATGTAGGTATTGTTATTCTCTCTGCTTTTTTGGTGAACCAGTATCTCGATTTCACCTCAAATCCGTTGCTGGGGTTTCTGTTCCAGGTAGTGATTATTACATCCTTATTATTGTTGCTTGGCGAAATTCTGCCAAAAGTAGTAGCAACACGTAAGCCTGTAAAAATTGCATCAATCCTGGTTACACCGCTGAGTATTGTACAACGGGTATTATATCCTTTCAGCCTTTTACTGGTGAGTTCTACCCGGTTTATTGACAAACGGCATGCGCACAGGTACCACAACATTACCCTCGACGATATTTCCAATGCCATTGATATTACTGCCGATGGAAAAGTGGACGACGAGGACAGGAAGATCATGAAGAGCATAACCCGTTTTGGCGATATCAATGCCCGTGAAATCATGAGTCCCAGGGTTGATCTTACAGCTATTGATAATACTGATTCATTCACACAGGTTCAAAAAGTTATAGTCGAGTCAGGATATTCAAGGATACCGGTTTACAACGACACACCTGACACAATTACCGGCATTTTGTATATCAAAGATCTGCTTCCGCATTTGTCGGAAACTGAATCCTTCGACTGGAAATCACTGGTAAGGCCACCTTTTTTTATTCCGGAAAACAAACCCATTAATGACCTGATGCAGGAATTCCAGGAGAAAAAAATACATATGGCCGTGGTGGTCGACGAATATGGAGGAACATCCGGAATTATTACACTTGAAGATATCATCGAAGAAATTGTCGGAGAGATAAATGATGAATTTGATATAGAAGCGGAAAATACATTCTTTACGAAGATCGACGATTACAATTATATTTTCGAAGGGAAAACCACCATTAACGATATGTGTCGCGTATTGGGCATCGACGATCGCATTTTCGATGAAGCCAAAGGCGAAAGCGAATCACTTGCCGGGCTGATACTCGAACTTGCAGGTAAAATCCCTGCAACTGGCGAAAAATTTGCACTTGGCGAATATGCTTTTCGTGTTGAAGTGGCAGATAAACGCAGGATTAAGAAAGTAAAAATCACCATTCCATCCGGAATTGATGAAGCCGTATAAGTCAGAATATTGAGATTGTTTTGCTTCGAAATGCGGATCTGCCAGTTTTCAACAATGCCCGGAAGAGCCTGTACGCGGGCAATAAAAGGCACTACACTCCGTTTTACAATGAATAATTTTATTGAAATGTCCTTTCGCAACAGAGTAGCCTTCCTGCCAAAATATTTCAAATCAAATATTGCTATTCTTCTGTTGATAGTAACATTGCCCGGCATTTTCCTGGTTTCATCCTGTAATAACGAATATACACCCAAACCACGTGGATATTTTCGTATTGCGCTCCCTGAAAAGAAATATATACTACTCGATTCCATTTATCCATATGCTTTTGAATACCCGGCATATGCGCGGATAACCAACGACCCGCTTTCCCCGGAAGAAAAGAACTGGATCAATATTGAAATGCCGGTTTTCCATGGCCGTATACATGTCAGTTATAAGCCTTTAACGGATAAAAGCAGCCTGGTGCAATTCACCGAAGATACCCGTACGCTAGCAATGAAACATATGGCAAAAGCAAGTGGTATCAGGCAGATTGCCATCGCAGATCCCAATCGTAAAATGTATGGATTAGTATATGAAATCAACGGAATGGGCACTGCTTCTCCTTATCAGTTTTATCTTACAGATAGTACTAATCATTGGCTGCGCGGATCGCTCTATTTTGATGCCATTCCAAATAATGACTCCCTGGCTCCCGTTATCGACTTTGTTAAAACAGATATTCAACATCTGTTCGAAACTGTACGCTGGAAATAAGAATCCACTTTTTATTGTTTATAAAGCAGCTTCATGAATAGTAGAGGGAAATTCATTCCGGATACTTCTTTCAAAAACGAAACATGCTGCCAATAAAACCCATTTTGGCTTCAACTTGCATGAAGTTAACAAGATAAAACGTACTTTTGCACCTCTTTAACTGAATCAGTAAAAAAGTGGAATAATGCGGAATTTTTGCAGACTGCAACGAAACACTTTTCCAAAAATCTTGTTAAACGATCTTACCGTTTTTAGACAGCATATAATTCAACACCAATATAATATTAGCATGACCAACTACAATCTTTCACATCTGGACGAACTCGAAAGCGAATCCATTTTTGTGATGCGCGAAGTGGCAGCCCAGTTCGAGCGCCCCGCATTACTTTTTTCGGGAGGTAAGGATAGCATTGTAATGACATACCTGGCCCGGAAAGCTTTCTGGCCGGCGAAAATCCCCTTCCCGCTCTTACATGTGGATACCGGTCACAATTTCCAGGAAACCATCGATTATCGCGATGAACTGGTGAAGGAACTTGGTGTAAAACTTATAGTTGGTTCTGTTCAGGAATCCATTGATACAGGCCGTGTAGTTGAGGAAAAAGGGTATAGTGCCAGCCGCAATTTACTGCAAACAGTTACCCTGCTTGATACCATCGAAAAATATAAGTTCGATGCTGCCATGGGTGGTGGTCGGCGTGATGAGGAAAAAGCAAGAGCTAAAGAACGTTTCTTTTCGCACCGCGATGAGTTCGGACAATGGGACCCTAAAAACCAGCGCCCGGAATTATGGAATATTTTCAACGGCCGCAAGCATATAGGCGAGCATTTCAGGATATTCCCTATAAGCAACTGGACCGAAATGGATGTATGGCAATATATCTACAAAGAAAATATTCCGTTGCCAAGCATTTATTTCACCCACGAGCGTGAAGCTTTCCTGCGTGATGGTGTTTGGTTGGCCAATGCTCCTTTTATGAAGCTCAAGCCTAATGAAAAACTTGAAAAGAAGATTGTCCGTTGCCGCACCATAGGCGATATTTCCTGTACCGGTCTTAACCTTTCAACCGCTAATTCGCTCGAAGAGATTATTTCCGAAATTGCTGCCACCCGCGTTACCGAACGTGGCAGTCGTTCCGACGATTTACGCAGCGAAGCCGCCATGGAAGACAGGAAGAAGGAAGGGTATTTCTAGTAGTACGCGAGGACAAGAGATTGAGCGAGGAGCGACAAGGCGAAGGGCGATAAGAAAATAACGTAAAGACGCGATGTTCGCGTCTAGTTATGACAAAAGGCGAAGTTCGACAAGGCGAGGGGAGAGACGGACAAGAAGAGAATCGGAGATTTTATATAAATTAAAATTCAAAGTGCAAAATTCAAAATAGTAGAATGCGCACAAAGCACAAAGCACCAATTACTATAATAATGACTGAATTTTCATCCAAAGGATACCTGAATATGGAGCTGTTGCGTTTTACAACAGCCGGAAGTGTTGATGACGGCAAGAGCACGCTTATAGGCAGGCTTTTGTACGACAGCAAATCGATTTTTGAAGATCAGCTTGAGGCCGTAAAACGGGCAAGTATCCAGCGTGGGAATGAACATATTAACCTGGCTTTGGTAACCGACGGGCTTCGTGCTGAGCGCGAACAGGGAATCACCATTGATGTGGCTTACCGCTACTTTGCTACGCCAAAACGCAAATTCATTATTGCTGATACGCCCGGTCATATTCAATACACCCGCAATATGGTTACGGGAGCTTCCACAGCTAACGCAGCACTTATAATAATTGACGCGCGAAACGGCGTTACCGAGCAAACCTACCGGCATACCTATATTTCAACACTGTTGCAGATTCCGCATATTCTTATCTGTGTTAACAAAATGGACCTTGTTGGATACAGTGAAGAAGTGTATAACGAAATCCAGGAAAAATTTGTTGCTTTCGCCTCGAAACTGAAGGTAAAAGATTTCCGCTTCGTGCCTATCAGCGCGTTACATGGCGACAATGTGGTTGAACCTTCAACAAACATGAGCTGGTACAATAACGGCACCTTGCTCGAAGTACTCGAAACCTTGCCGATTGATCACGACTACAATCTTACCGATGCACGTTTCCCTGTTCAATATGTTGTAAGGCCAATTTCCGATGAATATCACGATTACAGAGGTTATGCCGGCCGTGTGGATGGCGGTATTTTTAAAACCGGTGATAAGGTAATGATACTTCCCGGAGGCTTTCATTCAACAATCAAATCCATAGAGTTGCAGGATAAACAGCTGGAACAGGCTTTCCCACCCATGTCAGTTACTATGCAGCTGACTGACGATATAGACATCAGTCGTGGTGATATGATTGTAAAGGAAGATAACCGTCCGCAGGTTAGCCAGGATATAACCATGATGGTTTGCTGGATGAGCCCGCGACCGCTTCAGATCAACGGGAAATATGCTCTTAAACATACCACCCGCGATGTACGCTGCCTCGTAAAAGAAGTTCATTATAAAGTAAATGTGAATACCATCGCCCAGATCACTGATGACCTGGACGTGAAAATGAACGATATTGCCCGCATAACCATTCGCACTACCAAACCTTTACTTTTCGATTCGTACAGCCAGAACCGTATTACCGGTGCCGTAATTTTTATCGACGAAGGTACCAACGAAACGGTAGGAGTGGGAATGATTGAATAAAATCAAGGATTAATAGAAATATCCGGTACGAAGTTTCCCCAATTTGTCTAATAAATACAGCACTTACAGCTTATAACCAGCCAAATGTATCCTATTTAGGGCAGTTTTGGCTGGTTATAGCTTCACATACAGATGGTTCATGGTAAGCTCATTTTGAACGTATTGCTTTGCATATTGGTTTTGCACTAAACCGTAAGTAGTTATAAAAGTGACAAATACACTCTTTTTAGTTTTTGTTTCGGAGCAAAAAGCGTTGACTTTTTTAGCAATTTCCTGCGCATAATTCTTATCAATAGCGTATTCGGTATTGTAAAATTTCATCTCGCAAACATTTATAACATTGTCATCCCTGTCAATCAGCAAATCAATCTGAGCATTGTTGTCTGTGTTTTTCTGTATCCAGCTTCCATTTAACGAATGTATCCCCGAAATCTTTAATCCTTCCTTTATTTGTTCTAGATGTTTTAAACAAATTGTTTCAAAACTAAATCCAGACCATATTTTATAGCTGGCCTGGCCGAATATCTTTATCCATACACCGCTATTTGAAGGCTTGGTATTTTCGATGTATTTGATATAAAACATTGAATATTCGTCGGTGAGGCGATACAAGGAGTCTTTTGTTCCCTGGTAAGGCAAATACTTTTCAATAAATCCGGATTGTTCTAATTCCAGCAGTGTTTTTGTGAGCGTACCTCCGGTATTTACTTTACTTTTTATCAGGATTTCAGTGCGTGTAAGGCCTTTCCGAACGGATGCCAATGCTTTAATAATTGCTTCATGATTATCGTGCTGATCAAACAGTGAGGCAAAAACATTTTCAAACTCAGTTCTTAGAAATCCGTCTTTAGCAAAGCATGACCGATCAAGTGCCTGTGCAACGCTTTCGCCAGGTAAAACCTTCTCGAGGTAATGAGGAACGCCACCCATTGCCATGTACAATTGTAGTATATCGTACCGTGATAACTTAACATTATTGTTTTTTAACAGTTGTTCTGTTTCTTGTAAATTGAAGGGTAGCAACTGGATTTTTTCGGTTAGCCGGTTATGAAGTCCTCCTTTACTTTTTATTATGTTTTGTATCATATACGATGCTGCCGATCCGCAGATTACCACAATCCAATCTGCTTTTTTTGATGCATAGCTATTCCAGAAATTATCAAATGCAGGGAGAAAATTTGATTTCCGGGTATCCAGCCAGGGGAATTCGTCGATAAAAATTACCTTTTTCTTTCTTGACGTAAGTGAGTCAATATATTGGCTCAAATGACCAAATGCTTCAATCCAATCCACTGGACGGGAAAAACCGCTGAGTTTTGAGGAAAGAGTAAGATGAAAATTTTTCAGCTGCTGCTTCATCGAACCTCTGTGAATTCCTGAGAATTCAAACTGAATGTCGTTTTTATAAATATTCCGGATAAGGAACGTTTTTCCAATTCTCCTTCGTCCGTATACCGCAATAAGTTCCGATCTGTTACTTTTTAAAGCGTTTGTCAAAATCAATATTTCTGATGTTCTGCCAACTACTTTCATGACTGTTTGTGCTTATATGCAGCCAAATGTAGTGTATGTTTTCATGTTTTGGCTACTTATAAGCATATTTATTTTAATGAAAACATCATATATGCATGTTTATCATGCAGATACATTAATGCACACTAAAATATTTTAAATAAATAATATGCTATAATACTGTCAATCATCACTTTGCGTTTTTAATGCAACTAAAACCAGAAATTTCAGACAAGAACAAACATCGGTTTGCCCTTGAAATTCCGGATTGGCATCAGGCCATTACCGGCAAAATCAAAATCGCCGAAGCACAAAAAATCCGGTTGCGTTCTGTTTCGCAGCCGGACTTTTTATACGCTGAATTTGATTTAATATACCACCACCTTACGGCTGTAAATGTCTTTCGAAGTATAAACACTTACCACATAAACACCGGGAGTAGCCTCCAGGTTAACGCGTGTCGGTGTTCCCGAAACCAGGTTCTGAACAGCGATGGTTCGACCAGTCATATCAGAAACTCTAATTTTTCCTGAAAGTCCGGCAGAAGAGGTTCCCACGTTTATAACTCCATCTATTATACTAATATTAAAAGGATTTTCAGCCTCTGTTTCAGGAATTGAAGTTGTGTTTTTAAAATGCAGTACAAAACGATCAGTGGCATCCGTGGAAGTTGCAGTAAAGGTGTATGCTTGTTTGTCGTTCAGTTTTTGCCAGGTATTGGTTGCTTTATCCTCGAGCATAATAGTTGTTCCTGCATCAAATGAATTTATTTTCTCGGCAGTAAGCATAAAATCGCCCGATGAGCCTGGCTTGAAGCTAACCGGTACACTACCACCTTCCATCACTGTTTCGGGTAATGTATTGATAGCCATTGGAGTATTATCGGCAGTAACCGAATAAAGCTCGGAGGTATTCGCACTGTAACTGAATAGTTTGTAGGCATCATATTCTCCATCAAAGTTATCAGTAGCCCGGTCATAGAAGCAGACACGGGCATAATCGGATTTGTTGTTGCCTTCCACTTTCAGATCAAGGATATTGGAGGCAAGCTGAGCACTTTTGTAGAAAACATTTTGACCTTCATGGGTACGAAAGTCATTTGCAAAAGAAACAGTTTGTGTGCCACTTGTTTTGGCATGAACCATAATGCCTTGCATGGGTGCAATATATCCGGAAGCTGCAGCGCCTAAAGGGCCGGAGAACCAAATATAATATTTATATCCAGGTGTGGCATTATCGTAATAGTATAGAGCTTCATCCATACCATCACCTTTACTCACTAAATCCCAGTCAACAGATGACGGATATGGATTACCGATCAGGTTCCATCCACCTGAACCATGGGTGCAATCAACGATTAATGTTCCGGTGCATGGCAAACCTATAAAGTTTTTGGTAACTGCTGTTGGATAAGCAACTAAGTAACCTTTACCGGGAACGAATTTAAACTCATTGCCAAAATCTTCATTTCGTAAAACAAAGGCTGATCCACGGAAGTTGGTCCATTGGTTATTAGGTTCGTCCCATTTGTAAAAGTCCGTTTTCTCGCTGCTTGAAAAATCAAGAAATTCCGATTCTATAAGTTGTGAATTTGCAATTACAGGCGATGAGAGAAAATGGAATTTTAAATCAGATACTAAACTATATGGAGTAAGATAACGTTCAATACGTGCAGTGCCGCTTCCACTGATGGTTCCGTTATCCTTAAATGATGCTGTTCCTGAAGCATCCGATTTTAGCACAAGGCATTGAGCTGTATTTATCGTAGTTGTTCCTTTTGCGTCGAGGGATTTGCCTGCAGTTACAGTTAACGCTCCAGTTTCTAGTTCGAGAGCATCATTGGTAATAGTATTGTTTAAAAGTGTTACTCCGCTAACATTTGAAACCTTTACATTATTAAATGCAACCGATGTTGTTGTTCCGCCAATGGTTTGTGAGGTTGTTCCGTTAAAATTAAAGGTGCTGCTGCCCGGAGTAAAAGTGCCGCCATTATTTTCGAAATTGCCTCCAATGCTGTGCGTAAGGCTTCCGGCGGTAAAGATGGTACCGGAACCCAGGGTAAAATCACCCCCAACACTTAAGGAGTGTGATGGCTCTGTTGAGGCGGTCCCTGACATAGAAAAATCACCAAGAACAGATAAGACATCTGCTGGTAAAAATTTTGTGCCAGTTCCGCTTAAGATCAGGTTGCGATAAACAGGAGTAGCGCCATTGGGCTTAATAACTGTTTGAACATCTCCATTATACTCCACTGTATTATCAAAAAGGTAGGTATTCCATGTTCCGTTGATTGTTATTGTACCGCCAATGCGAACAATTGCCCCGGTTTGAGGCGTTAATACTTTAGCATTACTGATTGTTACATTGTTAAAATTAGTTTCACCACTGATGGTTGCATCTGTGAAATCGAAAATAACAGTGCTTGTTCCGGGATTAAAAGTGCCCGAATTATTCCATGAACCAACTCCTCCATTGCTTGCAGGGCCACCTGAAATGGTAAGTGTTGTATTGGTTCCGCCATTTAAAGATGCTCCTGCCTGCAGTGTAATTGATGCTGCCGTTGAATTAGCTGCAAGGGTTGGGTATTTGGCAGTTACTGGAATAATGACTTTACTACCAGCCGTTGGGACAATTCCCGATGTCCAGTTCGACGGAAAATCCCATTGATAACCGAGATCGCCTGCCCCTGCCCCATTCCAGGTGTTGCCATCAGTTGAAGCAGAAGAGTTGATCATCCAGTATTTGGAAAAGCCTCCAATTATTTCGGTTGTAGCAAGGTACGAAATGGCATGTCCGGAGAGTGAAACCCAATTTTCAGATAAATTTTGAGATGTTTTACCATGCTCATGAGGAGTGTTGATAGAAGAATAAGGAATATGATGATCCCAAAGAACCAGATTGCTTTCTAGATTAGAATTCAGTTCACTTTCGAGATATCTTAATTTGAGTGTAAACGTGTTTCCACTGCCACCTGTTTGAATTATTTGATATAACCTTTGAACAGGAGTTTTGCCCTGTGCCGTTGCATTGGCATGAATTCCGCGATCAGAGCCTTTTGTAATCACAAACATAACAGCGGAGGGCAAAGTACCTCCGGATGAAAACGTAATAGTGGAATATGAGTTTCCAAAACTGTATTCCGTATTTGCTGCTATCGAAATTCGTTTCACCCTACCTGTAACATCTCCTGATCCTGAGTATGTGGCTGATGGTCCCATAGTAAGGACATCGGAGTCAAGAATATCGCAGGCAGCAGTTCCCCGGGTAGTCAATTCACCTTCAGGAGTTGTTATATTTGAATAATCACCATAGTTATTTGTCATTTCCAATGTTCCATTGGTTTCGTTTGGAGTAGCTGCAAGGCTCAATATCCCGTTCACTGTTATATCCCCGCTTGACATTGCTCCGCCTGTGGTACTGATGCTCAGGTTATTGTAAGTGCCTGCCATGGCCGTTTGTGCAGTGGAAGCACTGTTGTAGTTCACCGTTCCACCCCAGGTTTTACCGCTAGGGATGGGTGTTGATGAAGCATTTTGTGTGTTGAGGATTCCGCTGTTGGCAACAACAGTTAATGTCCCACCTAAAGCATTGGTTCCCATATTCAAGGTTTGACCAGTGGCAATAGTCAGTGTTCCGTTTACTGAAAAAACATTGGCGGCGGTTAGGGTATTGACCGCAGTAGTATTTATACTGAAATTGTTCAGCAAATTGGTTGTTCCGGGTGTAGTTTGGTCAAAGCTGAGAGTTCGGTTTAAGATCCCATCCACAATCAGATTACTACTGCCACCTCCAATCAGCCCAAATGAACTGTTATTTGTAACTAAGCCACTCAGGGTAAGTGTATTGGATTCAATGGCTAATTTCCCTCCATTCGAAAAAGTAATACCACCGCTGTTTACAAGTATCAGGTTTGATGCAAGAGTCGCTGCTCCGGTGGTGCTAAGAATAAGACCTTTCAGGTTATTGTAGGTTCCCGACTGTTCGAAGCTTAGGGAAGGAGTTGCCGAGCCTGCAATTTCCAGGATCGCATTGGTGCTGCCTCGAAGTCCGCCATCGGAACCACCAGTGATTGTTCCATTAAGCGTGAGTTTTGAGTTCTGTATAAATAATTTACTGGAGGTTCCAATAATCAAATCATTCTGAATCTTAAAATCGGTTACCATCGAAACTATAGAGCCACCTGATTTACTTAATTTAAGATTGTAAACAGTTGCGGCGTAATATGTCCCGCTCAGTATAGTTTGTCCGGTACCCATTATTTCAAGAGTTCCGGTGATATAACAATTATTTCCGGTACCGGAAAGGGTGCCATACAATTGTAAAGTTCCTCCTGAGTTTACTGTAAGTGTGGCACCCGATTGAACGAGTATACTGGTGGCGGGACTTGTACCACTTATTAACGGTTTATTTGTTGTATTGGGTATTGCAACCAGAGAAGGTGACGTTGAGGTTGGCACTACTTTAGGTACCCAATTTTCGATATTCTCCCATGCAGTACTAACCGCTCCTGTCCATGTTACGGTCGAAATGCCATAATAAGCTAGCTGATTGGTATTTAAAGCAGGCACTTCTGTTGTGATGGCTTTCGCAAATACTATTATTTCTGAAATGGAACCCTTATAATTACTTCCTGTAGGGATATAATAGCCAATATTAAGCAAACCAAGGTCTCTCAAATGAGAACCGGCACCACTTGTAACGGTGCCCAGTGAAGTGCCGTTGTGGTACATCTGGCTTGAGCTGATGTTATTTTTAACAGCAGTGTGCAATTCAAGTGCATTGGTGGCAAATACCTCAAAGTTCTGGTCGTTGCCATATTGAGCAACAGTATATTGGCTTGTTGACCGGTATCCAAAGTGCATAATGGAATTGTTAGGCCCATTGCCACCGGTAGTACTGATTGGAATCTGGAAGGCTGAGAGAGGCGTTCCTTCAGCTGAAATCACATTTTGGGTGTATAGTGTTGAGTTAAGCCAGGAAGCTGGCTGTCCTGTCTGTAGATAAACTGGAACAGAGCCTGTTCCTAAAGAAAAATCAAGCGTCGGTTTTGAGTTTACAGTTGTTATAATTCCTGCATTTACAATCCGGGGTTGGTGGGCTGCAAGCGGCTGTATGGCGTCACGTCCGTAGCCGCTTTGGTCGTACCAGGTGTTTACAAATACAGATGTGCCCGAATAAAATGTACTGAATGGCATGGTGCCTTCAGTCGATTTAAAAGTAGCACCTGAAACTGCTGCTCCGGCATTTCCTGTTAAAGTTACCGAAGTTGGAGATATAAGGGATGTTATAATTCCTAAAGTAACATTATTGCTGATCAGCATCTTACCAACGTCTCCGGATGCAAAACCTGTGACTGATCCGGTAACAGTAGCCGAAGTTCCTTCAAAACTTATACCTGTTGATGAAACTGCGTCCCGGGCATTAATAGTCATTAATATTTCGCTGGAGATGGAGCTGATGGTGCCGAGGTAATTATGGCTTGTGCTGAAAATGCGGTCACCAACCGCAAGTTCTGTTGAAAATAAAGTTCCTGAACCTGCAACTGTGGCTTTAGCTGTTCTGAAAGCCAATGCTGTAAAATCAAGAATACAGTTGTTACTTAATGTAAGAGAGGTGTTAGACGCAACACTCTGCACTACACCAAGAAAAGTATTGTCGGTTTTATACAACAGGTCACCCGCAACCATTTCTATTTGAAACAAGGTACCTGTTCCGGTTATGGTTTTTGAACTTTTTGCCCCGCTGATAGTGCCGGTTTTATTCAGGGTAATGCTAATGGTTCCGGTTTTTTCTGCAACTGTTGAAATAGTACCTGATTGAGTCGTTCCTAAAGAGGTGCCAACTGTTACACCCGAAGTGAGTGTAACTATACTTGTGCCGCTTATTATCGTTGAGCCATCAAAAGCAACAGAAGCCTCCGCATCATCAATTGACCGTCTCACTTTTATTGCCGGCCCGGTGTAAAATGTGCTTAATTGTCTCAACCCATAAGCCACCTGCGCTGGTGACGCAGAGGTAAGATTTAGCTTATCAAGTGTGTTTTGCCCGGATGCTGTTAATAGCGCGAGCATAAGGCAGGCGGAAAGGATAAGATTTCGCATTTTGTTTTTCGATTTTATTACAATGGGAAAGATCGTAATGCTGTTTCCCGAGAAGGAGTCCTGATGAAATAAACGCCTTCTTAAACAATGGATTTCTAGGGCTAAATATGCATTATATCTCTAATCCACCTTAAAACCCTTAAGAGAACCTGCAACAAGACTCATGCTTATTGTATAAATCTGAAAGGCGAATTTGGCATGATCTGCCAACAGTACCTGGTACAATTACAAATTTAATCAATATCTGATTAAAAATCAATAGATTCCAGATCAATACTGTCCTAAACGTTTTGTAATTGAAGTAAAGGTATAAATATATCAGGGTTTTAGGTTTCAATTTATTCGTTTTCAGAAAAGAACCCCTTGTATCAGGTTTTGCGTTTTATCTATACCCACATCTTCTTCAAATG
>CAIRMR010000113.1 GCA_903879715.1 uncultured Bacteroidales bacterium | reverse complement strand
TATTATTTATCAACAGATTAAAGTTATATTCATGTTTGAATTTAACATAAATAAAAAAATATTTTCTCAGAAACACCAAAACGACCAAAAAGCCATTATCTTTGCGATCAGATAGTATGTCTGAACATTTAAACAAAGTATTCATTTAATCTTCTAAAACATGAAAAAAACATTTACTTTAAACATTTTGGCCGGAAGCAAAAAAACGATTGTGCTGTCTATAGCAGGCATGCTCTTCGTTGTTTCGTTGGTGCTTGCCGGTTGTTATGCATTCCGATCCATAAACCAGCCAAGTGAGGGTTTACCAAACAGTTATTTCGATGTGCCTATTATTGTTGAGCGTGATAAAGATCCAGGTTCGGATGACGGATCGTGGACTGGTGCGTTGCAAAGTACAGGCCTTTTTGGAGTTATGATTCCTGATGGCTGGACCGTGGATGATAATATTCCTTATACTATTATATCCAAGGGTGCAGGACTCAATAATTCAGGAATACTTATTTATGATGCAGCACACTCCAAGGTATTAACAGATTCGGTTGCTCCAATTCCCGGATACCATTGGTGGGGAGCCATTACTGACCGGATTGCTGATATGAACCAATTCGACAGTCTTTATTTCACTCCACGTATTCATACCGACAGTAAAACAGGAACATTCTTTTTGAGGTATGCAGTTGGAGACAAAGATTACTGGGACAGAAACCCTGCCGATCAATATAACTATGGCGGCGGCTTGTCGGATCCTATTTCAATCGTCATCTCCAACAATGTTGGCTTACCCGACTTGTTAAGCAAAGCAAATGTATCAATGTATCCTAATCCAACCCATGGAGATCTTCATGTCACTATAGGCGGATACAAATCGCAGGTTATTAAAATGAACATCTATGATAGCAAAGGACAGGTTGTTCTTACAAAAGAAATTCTCAAAAGTTCAAACATTATCAGCTTAAGCAGTTTGCCCAAAGGTGCTTATACCGTTGAACTGAAAAACGGGAATAAGAAATTCAATTCAAGGATAGTAGTTAATTAATTGAAAGTTGAAATAGCTGCGGGTATTTTGCTCATTGCAGGAGCAGGATATCTGCAGTTGTTTTTAAAATTCATGAAAATGAAAAATTACCTGTTATTTCTTGGTTTAATATTTGGATTATCGGGCCAGGTATTTTCGCAAGCCGTTATTGATTCTGCTTTTAATTCACAAATCCGGAAAGTTAATGGCGGATGGATTGGAGGAGATGCTACATTTTCGATTGCATTGCCCGGGCAAAAAACTTTATGGTTGTTCGGGGATAGCTTTATAGGAACAGCCAAACCCGATAATTCCATTGCCAGCGGAGTTAAGATGATACGGAATTGTGCCGTTTTGCAGGATGGCGATTCAATGAGGGCTTTCTTTGGCGGAACGTTTCAAAACCCGGTTTCCTTCGTTACTTCATCGAATGATAATGCCGACTGGTTTTGGCCGGAACAAGGCCTTATAGAAAATGACACACTGAAAATCTTTTTTTCGGAGTTCATAACGGCAAGTGGCCCGGCAGGTTTTAACTTTAAATACAAGGCTGGAGTCCTTGCCAGGTTTTCGTATCCTGAAATAAAATTTATTGACAAGATTACATTACCCTATTACAACATCAACAAGGTTTGCTATGGAAACGCTGTAATGGAAGAGAACGGGTACACCTATATTTTCGGCCGGCAGGAAATTGATACAGTATCTCATATTCCATATCCGCATGTAGCCCGCGTACCTTCAGGCAATATTCTGGCATCATGGGAATTCTGCAATGGCATTTCATGGTCATCTATCCCGAGTGATTCAAAAAGAATCAGTGTGGTGGCCGTTTCTCAGCAATACGGAGTTTTTAAACTGAACACTACGTACATCATGGTAACCCAGGAAATCTGGTTATCGTCAAAAATTTACTCTTATACCTCCAAGCACATTGAAGGACCATGGAGCAACAAAGTGCTTCTATATACTACACCTATCCTATTCGCTAATTCTTTTACTTACAATGCTTTTCCGCATCCGCAGTTTAACGAAAACAGCAAACTGTTGATTTCCTACAACTCGAACGGGAATTTCGCTGATATTTTTAAAAACATTGAAATTTACCGCCCCAGGTTTATACGGGTTCCTTTTACCCTGATAGATCCCACGTATACATCAACGCATGAATTTTCCAAAAACAGGAGTAATTCTGATGCAGTAATTTTATCACAGAATTATCCGAATCCTGCTGAACGCACAACTAAAATCGCGTTCACAGTTACAAAGAAAAGCTTCGTTAGTCTTCATTTAAATAACATCGAAGGCAAAGAGATAAAATCCTATTTCAATACAATGCTCGATCCGGGAAGTTACAATGTTGATATCGACGTTCAGGATTTAAAGCCAGGCGCATACTATTACCGTATCAACAACTCCGGCTTTAAACTGATTAAAAAATAAGTGTTGGGTGCAATCCATTCACTATTTCTGAATTTAACTCAGAATAACTTAATAAACTGATAAATGAGTTTTTCGATAGACCATAAAAGCTCTGTTCCCTTGCATTCTCAGGTTGAAGATCTGCTTAGGGAATTAATTGCTTCTGATGAATATAAAAAAGGCAAGTTTCTGCCGGATGAGGTTGGTTTAGCTAAGCAATTAGGGATATCACGCAACACCGTAAGGCAGGCAACCAATAAGCTTGTATATGAAGGATTGCTGATCCGGAAAAAAGGCGTTGGAACCAAAGTTGCCGACCAGAGCGTGGATTCGCGCGGCACGAATTGGTTGAGTTTTAGCCAGGAAATGTCATCAAAAGGAATACAGATTAAAAATTATGAAATAAGCGCTGAATGGGTTGAAGCTACTGAAGAAATAGCTCAGTTTTTCAGGATAACACAAGGTAAAAAGATATTAAAGATGGTGCGTCTGCGCGGAAGAGCAGAGTATCCGTTTGTCTATTTTGTTTCCTATTTTCATCCTAACGTCGGGCTTACCGGTAACGAGGATTTTTCGAGGCCCTTGTACGAAATTCTTGAAAAAGAACATTCAGTCATTGCAAAACTCTCAAAGGAAGAAATTTCGGCACGATTGGCAGACAAATTCCTGGCCGGGAAACTCAATATCAAAACAGGCGATGCAGTCCTGAAAAGGAAGCGGTTTGTGTTCGATCCGGGAGGCAGGCCGATTGAATACAACATTGGATATTACAGGGCCGACAGCTTCGTTTATACCATCGAAAGCGAAAGGGAAGTATTGGATAAGTCCGGAGTAATAATGCAGGAAATCCCTGAAAATTCGTAAAACCGACCGTACAAGTATATCTAAACCGAACAAACTAAAAACAACTAACTAAATGAAAGTAACTCTGATTTATCTCGCCCTGTTTCTGTCGACATTGTCTGTTTTCGGACAACAACGCACCATTACAGGAACTGTGACTGATGCCGCCGATGGCAAATCGATACCAGGCGTAACAGTTCTTATTAAAGGAACTTCCAATGGTACAACCACCGATATTAAAGGGAATTTCACGTTGAAAATAAACGAAAGTGCCAAAGTGCTTCTGTTTACTTTCATCGGAATGAAAAGTATGGAAATCCCTGTTACCACTTCGAATGTGATCGATGCAAAAATGGTGTCGGAAGCAGTAAATCTTGATGAGGTTATCGTTATCGGATATGGATCAATCAAAAAGAGTGACCTTACCGGTTCAGTAGCTTCGATACGTACGGACGACTTACGGAAAATACCTGTTAACTCTCTGGACCAGGGAATACAAGGCAAGGTCTCGGGCGTGCAGGTTACTCAATTGTCATCGCAACCCGGTGGCGCAATGTCGTTACGGATCCGTGGAGGAAATTCAATTATGGCCGGTAATGAGCCCTTATATGTTATCGATGGTGTATTAATTGAAAGCCAGGTGGATATGTCGTGGATTGGATCGCCGTCACAAAACGGACTTAGTTCAATCAATCCGGGCGATATTGAATCGATGGAAATATTGAAAGATGCTTCTGCAACGTCTATATACGGTGCCAGGGGCGCTAACGGTGTTGTTCTGATTACCACCAAGAGAGGCAAAATCGGGAAAGACAATATTACGTTCGAAACCTATTTCGGCATGCAGAAAAAGGCCAAAGATATTAACGTGATGAACGCCACGGATTTTGCAAAAATGTATGACGAAGGTGGCTATAATGACGATCCGGTAAATTATAAACCCTTGTTCCCCAACCCTGAAAGTTTAGGTAAAGGTACCGACTGGCAGGGAGAAATTTACCGCGATGCACCGATTCAGAATTATCAGTTGAATTTTTCGGGCAGCAATGAAAAAACAACTTATGCTATAAGTGCAGGTTACTATAAACAAGGTGGAATTATCTGGGGATCAGACTTCAAACGCTATTCATTCAGGTTGAACCTGGATAGGAAAGTTACCGACAAACTTGTTGTTGGGACTAACCTTAGCTATACACAAACTTCATCCAATACAGTTCCTACCGACACGCCCGGAGGATTTTTCCCCGGAGTTGTAAATACTTCCCTCATATTTAATCCAACATTGCCAGTGTATGATGCAACCGGGCAGTATACACTTACCGATCCTAACGCCAATGGCTGGCTCGACAATCCTGTTGCGGTAACCCGCGATGTAACGGCAATGGATAAAGTTAACCGCCTCCTTGGAAATGCTTACCTGGAATATTCAATATTAAAGGACCTTAAATTCAAAACGAGCTTAGGCGTTGATATCTACCATTCGGATCAGGATATGTACACACCGAATTATGTTTATTCCGGTTCTTTTAATGGCGGGCAAGCCCGTTATGCCACTACAAGTTTTCAGCATCAGAATTTTGAGAATCTGTTAACGTATAACAAAGAATGGGATAAGAAACACAAGATTAATGCACTGGCCGGGTTTACTTTCCAGAAAAATTCAGACCGCACTTTTATTGATATAGCAACAGGATTTCCAAACGATATCCTGAGTTTTTACGGAATAGGAAACGCAACAGCCCTGCCGACAGTAATGACAGGTTTTAGCGAGTCAGCCGTAGTTTCCTACCTGGCCAGGGTCAACTATAGCCTGAAGGAAAAGTATCTTTTTACTGCTACCGGCCGGGTTGATGGTTCATCAAAATTTGGGAAAAATAACAGGTACGCGGCTTTTCCTTCGGTAGCTTTTGCGTGGAGGGCATCACAGGAAGACTTTTTAAAGAGATTTGATAAAATTTCAAATCTTAAATTCCGGATAAGTTATGGACTAAGCGGTAATGACCGCATTTACGATTATGCCTATATCAGGACCTTATCCTCAACTTTATATTATTTCAATAATTCTTATGCTGCCACCGGATTTGCACCAGCCAACCCCGGAAATGATAACCTGAAATGGGAAACTACCCGGCAAGCAGATGCCGGTATGGATATCAGTTTTGTGCAGAACCGGATTGGTTTAACCGTTGACTATTACAACAAGAAGACCTCTGACCTGCTTTATTATTTCAACCTGCCTTATACAACCGGATATAGTTCGTACCTGAAAAACATTGGAACACTGAGAAATTCGGGCTTTGAATTTGCATTGAATACCGTGAACTGTGTTGGTGAGTTCAAATGGAATACTTCCGGCAATATTTCATTCAATAAAAATAAGATCCTGGATCTGAATGGTGTGGACCTATACATCAATAATGATACGTATAAAATAAAGATCGGGAATTGGGCCATTATCAGGGAAGGCGAGCAGATGGGTACTTTCTGGGGATTGGTTTCCGACGGGATATGGCAAACTGCTGATGTTGACAAAGCTGCCACTTATGGCGCCAAACCTGGTGATTTCAAATATATTGACCAGAACAACGACGGAAAAATCGATGTGAAAGACCAGGGAATCATTGGTCATGCACTGCCGAAATTTACATGGGGATTAAGTAATAACTTTTCGTATAAAAGTTTTTCTCTCGATGTATTCCTTCAGGGCAGCCAGGGAAACCAATTGCTTAACAGCAACCGTTTCGAACTGGAGTCGGGTAACGGGTTAACGAATGCTTCGACCAAACTCCTCGACCGATGGACTCCTGAAAATCCTAACAACCTGTATGCACGTGCAAACCGCAATTCCGATTACCTGCATATGTCGACCAGGTACCTCGAAAATGGTTCTTATGTTCGTGTAAAAACGGTAACTCTTTCCTATGATCTGCCACAAAGCCTGATGAAGAAGTTAAAAATTACACATGTGAAAGTTTATGTTACAGCTCAAAACCCGATTACAATTACAAAATACAGTGGTTTTGACCCGGAAGTGGGATCTTTTGGTATGGATAACACCCGTTTAGGGTATGATTACGGTTCATATCCATCGGTGAGAACGTATATCGTAGGAGGAAGCATCAACTTTTAGTAACCAGAAATTTCAAAACCGAAGATCATGAAAAAGATATTTATAATACCAACCTTACTCTTACTGGTGATAGTCATTTCCTGTTCAAAGGAACTAGAACTTACACCACACCAGATTTATTACGACAATTTCTACCAGACCGAAGAGGATGCTTTAAACGCTGTGAATACCGTGTACGATGTGCTTGGCACTGTTAATCAGTATTCGAATACGCTCTGGCTGTTACAGGACATCAGTTCCGACGACTGCAATGCAAGGCCTACACTGGATGATCCAAACCTGCATCAGTTCACTACATACAATATACAACCCTCTAATAATTACCTGGCCGGAATCTGGCAAAGTTCTTACCTGGGAATCAGCCGGGCAAATGTTGTTCTGGAGAAAGTGCCTGCTATTAATATGGATTCCGCAATCAGGGAACGGGCCGTGGGAGAGGCAAGGTTTTTAAGAGGTGTGTTTTACTTCAACCTGGTGAGGTTATTCGGGGAAGTTCCAATTATTACCGTGCCTGTTTCCGCAAGTTTAACAGATGAAGAAATTTATCTGGCCAAATCGCCTGTTAGCGCTGTTTACGCCCGGATTATTGAGGATCTTACTATGGCTGCAGAAAGACTTCCCTTAAAATATACGAACGCGAATGATAAAGGAAGAGCCAGCAGGGGCGCAGCATGGGGATTGCTTTCAAAAGTTTACCTTACTACGAATGACTGGGCAAATGCAAGTCTTTATGCCTCCAAGGTTATAGATTCGAAGCAATACAGCCTTAACGCAGATTATATCAGCAATTTCAAGGAAGTAAATAAAAACGGGAAAGAATCGGTGTTTGAAGTACAATTCTATAAGAAAGCCAATTCTGAAAATTCCCAGATGGTAATAGCCGGGCTTCCGTCGATACCGGGATTGTTCGCAGCCGGAACCGAGACCATGTTGCCAACCACCGACCTTCTGAATAGTTTCGAAACGGGCGACCACCGGAAGGATGTGACATTCTTCAGCAGTTACTGGTTTTATACTTTTGAGCCACATATCTGGAAATACTGGGATCAGGATGCATATAAACCTTCAGCTACTACTCAGTCAGGTGCCGACTTTTTTGTAATGCGCTTTTCAGAAATCCTGTTGATGTATGCCGAGGCACTTAACGAAGCAAATTCGGGTCCGACTGCAGAAGCATATACTGCCGTAAACCTGGTACGGGCCCGTGCACGGAATGGAAAAACCGGAATTCTTCCTGATCTTGCCGGATTGGACCACGATGCATTTAAAAAAGCTGTTCTCAACGAACGCCGTCACGAATTTGTTAGCGAAGGCCACCGCTGGTACGACCTGGTAAGAACCGGAACCCTCATTGAAAGCGTAAAAAGAGCCAAAGGCGACATATCAAATCCAACTTCGATTAATTACGTTTTCCCCATTCCGCAACGCGAACTGGACAACAATAAGAACCTGAAGCAAAATGAAGGGTACTAGAAACTGATTTTACTAACTATTTGTGTTCTGATATCCTTACTAAACTGTGAAAATTGTGATAAAGAGAATAAAACAAATTGGAATACTGGTAGCCCTGACTATAGTAAATCTGTATGCTTTAGCCGGAACAGACAATATTGCTGTGCTTGCGAAGGTCACCGCATCTTCTTCATTAAATAGTCAGTTTAAAGCCGACAATGTTAAAGACGGCATAATCGGAGTTTCCAATAAAGGAGAATGGGCCTGCGAAGGTGATACCACCGATTGGGGTTATATCCGTTTTCCATGGATTCAACTGGATTGGAGCCAGCCACAAGCCATAGATAAAATACTCCTGTTCGACAGGCCGGCACTCAATAACCATATAGCAAGCGGACGGCTTATTTTCAGCGATGGAAGTGTTGTATGGGTTAATGAAATCCCGAATGACGGATCCGTCAAACTGGTTGCGTTTGAAACAAAAAATGTTACCTCAGTCCGTTTCGAAACTATTGATGGAACAGGAAGAGACCTCGGATTTTCTGAAATTGAAGTATATCCTGCCCGTAGCGTAAAAACTGATTATGTGGGTTGGGTCGATCCATATATTGAAACAAACCGGGGACGCTATTTTTTCTTTATAACCGGCTCCACACCTTTCGGAATGGTAGGCGCGGCGCCACATACAAGGAACAAAAACCAGAATGGCGGAGGGTATAATTATAACGAAAAGGAAGTTTTAGGATTTGGGAATATCCATGCCTGGATGATGTCGGGGATTGAAATAATGCCGGCAAATAATACCGTTAATCCAACCGGCGGCGAAAATGCATGGAAATCGGAATTCAGCCATGATGATGAGATTGTACAGCCTGGTTATCAGCGCCTTTACCTGAAACAACCTAAAGCGTGGGTGGAACTAACGGCTACTGAAAGGGTAAGTTTTTATCGTTTCCGTTACATTCAGGACATGCCTGCACAAATCCTGGTGAACCTTGGCGGATACATGGGCAATAGCACCATGGCAAATGCCGGTGTTAAAAAGGTAAACGATAAAGAATTTGAAGGATCCTTTAGTTCTGTTAAGCGCTACTGGGGCGGACCGAAAGATGTAAAAGTCTATTTCGTCATACAATTTGATAAGGCATGCAAATCACTGGATGGCTGGAAAGGAACAAACTTACTGACCAATATTTCAGAACTTAACGGTGATGGCACTGGTGTTTCTGCAAAGTACGACGTGAAATCCGGGGATAAAATTCAAATGAAAGTCGCAATTTCGTATACCAGCATTGATAATGCAAGAAAAAATCTCGCTGCCGAATGCTCTTCCTGGGATTTTGAGGCGGTACGGAATGAAACCCGGCAGGTTTGGAATGAATGGCTTGGGAAGATTGACATTAAGGGTGGAGAACCGGGTCAGAAAATCAAGTTTTACACCGACTTATGGCATGTTTTGCTCGGCCGTCAGAAAATAAATGATGTTTCAGGCGATTATCCCGACAGAACCACCGGTGTAAGGGAAGGCAATTTTACCGATGCCATTTTTAAGGTGAAACAGCTTCCGAAAGACGCTAATGGCAAGCTGAAATATAATATGTACAATTCCGATGCTTTCTGGTTGTCGCAATGGAACCTGAATATTTTGTGGGGATTGGGCTGGCCTGAAGTACAGGATGAATTATCTTCATCCATGATTCAGTATGCCGACAACGGCGGGCTTTTACCACGTGGTCCATCGGGCGGTGGTTATTCGTATATCATGACCAGCGACCCAACAGCGAATCTTATAGCCGGTACTTTCCAAAAAGGATTGCTCACAAAAGTGGATGTGAACCATGCCTTTGATGTAGTGAAACGAAACCAGATGCCAGGCGGAATGCTTGGAAGCAAAGAAGATATATCATTTTATATCAAGCATGGCTGGTGGAAAGACAATGCCGGAATAACCATCGAAGCCGCTTTCCAGGATTGGGCTGTTGCGCAGATGGCTTACAAACTGGGCAAAAAGAAGGATTTTACTTATTTCTCGAAACGGGCGCAGGGATGGAAAACTTGTTTCAATCCGGAACAAAACCTGCTGTTTCCAAAAGACAGCGCCGGGAAATTTACTCACAACGATCCCTTGAGCGGTGCCGGCTGGATTGAAGCCAACGCCTGGCAAGCTACATGGGGAGTTTCGCACGATATTCCAGGTTTGGCAGCATTAATGGGCGGCAACGACAAACTTTGCGAAAAACTGAATTATGCATTTGAAAAAGCCGCGCCACAGGATTTTGTTTTTGATTACAACGATGGGTATGTAAGCTATGGTAACCAGCCCGGTTTATCAAATGCTCATGTGTTTAATTATGCAGGCAAACCCTGGCTTACACAGTATTGGGTTCGCAGGGTAAAGGAGCAGGCTTACAGCGGAATAACTCCGGACCTGGGGTATGGCGGCCACGACGAGGACCAGGGGCAGATGGGAGCTTTGAGCGCATTGATGTCGATAGGATTATTCAGTTTGCAGGGTAATGCTTCCGTGACGCCGGTTTACGAAATTACCAGCCCGATATATGATAGCATCACGATTAAACTTGATTCTGACTATTATAGTGGTAAGACGTTTAACATACTTACCCACGACAATTCGAAGGAGAATACCTACATTCAGAAAGCTCTGCTAAATGGCAAAGAACTGAATGATTTCTGGTTTACTCACGAAGATTTTGCAAAAGGAGGAATACTCGAAATATGGCTTGGAAAACTACCAAATAAAAACTGGGGTATTGCAAATTTACCTCCGGTTGTGAAGTGATGACAAGATAATTAAAGCGAATTTTGTCAATTATTTTCACAGGAAAATTTTTCGCTCATTTTTTAAAAGATACAATTTGATTTCTAATTATAATATACACCCGGAAGTTAAGATAAAGGGAAAAGATGCAGGCTGTTTTGCCGGGTGGGATAGTATTGTCATTCAATTGAATAACGAAATATTTAAGAATACGAATCCGAAAAAAGTTATTGCAATTGAATATTACCAGGGTTTAAATGAGTCCGAAATTTTCAATTCCCTGATCAGGAAATTAGATGCTGATGCAGTTTTTGATGCCAGCGAAGCCTTGCTGCCTGAAGATGAAATCAGGAAGATCACTTTCCCAGATGTAACCGACGACAGGATTTTTGGTTTTATCACCCGGCTTTCGATCGGTGATTTTCAGAATTCTGAAAAGACTGAAGCGCTCAGAGCTAAAATCCAGGCTATTGAAAAGGGCACAATTCTGATTTACGGTTCAGGAGCTGCAAAAGTATATCCCGACCCCGATTTGCTTGTTTATGCCGATATGGCCCGTTGGGAAATCCAGAAAAGGATGCGGCGCAACGAAGTTTCCAACCTTGGGGTTACGAATTACCAAGAGAGTTTCGAAAGCCAGTACAAACGGGCCTATTTTGTAGATTGGCGTGTTTGCGACCGGCTTAAAAAAGAAATCATGAACAGTTGGGATTTTATCCTGGATACCAATGTGGCTCACCATCCGGTTATGATAACCGCTGATGCTTTTTCCGAAGGAATGAAACAAGCCGTTAACCAGCCATTCAGCGTGGTTCCTTATTTCGATGCCGGTCCCTGGGGCGGGCAATGGATGAAAAAAACTTTCGACCTGGACAGAAGTATCGAAAATTATGCCTGGTGTTTTAATTGCGTGCCGGAAGAAAACAGCCTTTTCCTTCGATTCGGCGAAAACAGGTTCGAAACTCCTTCCATAAACCTTGTTTTCACAAAACCTGTTGAATTGCTGGGACTTCCGGTTTATGGGCGTTTTGGCGATGAGTTCCCGATCAGGTTCGATTTTCTGGATACCATCGGTGGCGGCAATTTAAGCCTACAGGTTCATCCGCTTACCGAATATATACAGGAAAAATTCGGTATGAATTATACTCAGGATGAAAGTTATTACATCCTCGAAGCTGAAGCTGAAGCCAGCGTTTACCTTGGACTGCAAGAAGGCGTTGATTCAGATCAAATGATTTCTGACTTAAAGGAGGCACAAAACGGCACTGTTGAATTTGATGCTTCTGCCTATATTCAGAATTGGCCGGCCAAAAAACATGATCATTTTTTAATTCCGGGCGGCACAATTCATTGTTCAGCGAAAGGGTGCATGGTGCTCGAAATCAGTGCCACGCCTTATATTTTCACATTTAAACTCTGGGACTGGGGCCGCCTTGGTATGGATGGCAATCCACGACCGATCAATATCGAACATGGCATTCAGAACATCCAATGGGACAGGACTGAAAATTGGGTTCATAATAATTTAGTTAATCGTACAGAGGAATTAGGTAAAGGGGACGGATGGCGCGAAGAAAAAACCGGTCTTCATGAACTTGAGTTTATCGAAACCAGACGGCATTGGTTTACCGAAAAAGTACATCATAATACAAACGATGGAGTTAATGTGCTTGCCCTGGTCGAAGGTAAGGAAGTTATTGTTGAAAGCCCGGCGGGTTCATTTGATCCTTTCGTAGTACACTTTGCTGAGACTTTCATTGTTCCGGCAACCGTGGGCGAATATACCATCAGACCTTACGGCGAATCGGAAGGAAAAGAATATGCAACTGTAAAAGCTTATGTAAGGGTGAATGCCTGATATTCAGATTAAAAACAGATTTATGACAAATTATTCTAAAATTGCCCTGGGTGTTGATATTGGCGGAAGTCATATCTGTAGCGCTGCCGTTGACTTGTCGACACACCTGATCATACCTGGAACCGCTCGTGAGGAGAAAATCAATAATAAGGACGGAGCCGATGAAATCCTTGAAGGATGGAGTAAAGCCTTAATGGGGACACTCTCGGAAATTGATAAAACCAGGCTTGCTGGAATTGGCTTCGCAATGCCAGGACCTTTCGACTATGCCAATGGAATAGCTTTATTCGAAAGGGTTGAGAAATATGACAGTCTTTATGGAATCAATATTAGCGAACAACTAAAGAAACGTCTGCACCTGGAAGCAGAAACTCCTTTCAGGTATATCAATGATGCTACTTCTTTCGCAATTGCCGAAGCCTGGGTGGGCAAGGCAGGGAATTACGATAAGATGATAGCTCTTACCTTGGGCACCGGTTTTGGTTCGGCATTTGTTGACCGGGGTATCCCTGTAACTGAAGGCGATTCAGTTCCTCAAATGGGCTGTGTGTGGCATATTCCATTCAAAGAAGGAATTGCGGATGATTATTTTTCAACACGATGGTTCATCCGAAACTATTTCGAAAAAACGGGAAAGGTCGCATCCGGGGTTAAAGAGATTGCTGATGTGATCGATCGTGAACACGTTGCCCTTAAGTTATTTGAAGAATATGGGTCCAACATGGGCCATTTTCTTGCTCCGTGGATAAAAAAATTCGATGCGAAAGTGATTGTTATGGGGGGTAATGTCACCGGAGCTTTCAACCTTTTCGGGGAATTCCTGCTCAAGGCATTGGCGGATCATGATCTCAAGGTGCAGGTTTTGCTTTCGGATCTGAAAGAAGATGCTGCAATCATGGGTGGCGCCCGCCTGCTCGTGGAGGATTATTGGATCCATGTTAAAGATCTCTTAAAAAAAATGTAAACCCTAATAACCTGATCATATGACAAAAAAAATAAGTCTGGTATTTGTATTACCCGTGTTCATGTCGTTTTTCGTCATGAGTTTCTGTGACCTCGTAGGCATCGGCGTTGACCGCATTAAGCTGGAGTTTGGCCTAAGCAACACCATGGCTCAACTGATTCCGTCTGCGGTATTCATCTGGTTCTTTTTCCTTTCAGTGCCGGTAGGCGTGCTACAGGACCGTTTCGGTAAACGAAATATCCTCAACCTGGGAATGATTCTCACAGCGATGGGTTTGCTGGCCCCCTACTTTTTTTACTCGAAAGCTTCCATCTTCTTTGGTTTCGCTTTATTAGGAATCGGTAACACCATTGTACAGGTCTCAGCAAATCCCTTGCTGGTGGATGTTGTGCCTTCGGATAAAAAATCCAGCTTCCTGAGTTTTTCACAATTTATAAAAGCGGTGGGATCCATGATCGCACCATTTGTTGCTGCATATTTTGCCAATCAATATGGCGACTGGAAACTGATGTTTCTTGTTTTCGGCATAGTCTCGGTACTGGCAGTTCTCTGGTTGGGATTTTCAAAAATCGAAGAAACGAAAAACACCGAAAAAAGGGCTACCGTTGCCTCTTCACTGAGCTTGCTGGGTAATAACTACATCGCTTTAATGGTGCTGGGAATATTCCTTGTGGTAGGAATTGATGTGGGGATCAATGCGGTTTCAGGGCAATTCCTGCTTAGAAAGTTTGAAGGCAGTATTACGCAGGAATTTGCTGAAAAAGGCAGGAGTGTATATTTCTTTGGAAAGATGCTGGGAACTTTTGCCGGTGCCCTGATGCTGACCCGCTTATCATCGAGGAAATTCTTTTTGTGGACATCCGTGCTTGGCCTGGCTTCCGTGCTTGCATTGTTGGTAGTTCCCGGGCAGATGATGGCAATAGGTGTTATCTTTATCATTGGCCTGGGTGTAGCCAATATTTTCCCATTGATCTTTTCATTGACGGTTGAGAAATTTCCTTTGCGGGTCAATGAAATTTCAGGACTGATGATCATGGCTGTATCGGGTGGGGCTGTTATTCCCCCACTCATCGGTTTCCTCACTGACAAAGCAGGTTTAACAGCCGGAATGTTCGTTCTGGTTGCATGTGCAACCTACCTGTTCTTCCTGGCATTTGCGCGCAGAACGAAAGCATAGTACAGGATCAATAGTAACCTTTGAAAAAGCCTGGAAACATGAACAAAAGGATTTCACGTCAAATGATAAGTCTGAGCCTGGGAGGGATTCTTATCCTGTTATCTTTCACAGTATTTTGCCAGCAGGATGCAGATCCCCTGAAAGGCTGGCAAGATGGCAGAATTGATCCGAAATTCACAAAAATCTTCGCCCGCGATTGTTGCGGAGTAACAGGGGCCGATGGCGATTACTCTGTGCTGCTTCCTGATGGGCGTACAATCTGGATTTTCGGCGACTCATTCCTTGGAACTGTAAATCCTGACCGATCCAGGGAGAAAAAAAAACCCTGGTTTATCCGCAACAGCATGGCGGTGCAGGAAGGTGATTCATTACGCAGTTTTTACAATGTAATTGACGGATGGCCATCATCTTTCGTAATTCCCCCCGGCGCCCCAAAAGGTAAGATGTTTTCAGAGGACACGCTTTGGTATTGGCCAGGCGATGGTTTTATTGAGAACGGCAAATTAAAGGTTTTCATGTCTTTGTTTAACCAGGCCGAAAAAGGAGATTGGGGATTCAGGTGGCAAAGTTCCAATATTGCCACTTTTTCATTGCCTGATATCAAGCTGGAAAAAATTGACCATTTTTCATACCCGGGAACCAATGAAATCCACTGGGGTCATGCTGTTTGTGATGGCGATAAAAAGTATACATACATATATGGAGCTGAGGACAAGACTAAAAACCTTTATGTAGCCCGCGCTCCCAAAGGCAATATCCTTGCACCATGGGAATTCTACACAGGAACTGAATGGTTAAAAGACTCCAAACTTTCGGAACCCATGCTGGTTATCCAGGGCTCCGAACAGTTCAGTGTCGTTAAACTCAAAAACAAATATGTACTTGTTGTTCAGGAAGGTGGTTTTATGAGTGGCGAAATCTGCTCTTATTATTCCGAATCACCTTTTACTGGCTGGAAAAACAGGAAAGTCCTTTGTCATGTAAAACTTCCTGAGGATGTGGTTTCAACTAAAAACCTTTTTGCCTACAATGCATTAGCTCATCCCCAGTTTATCGAAAATGGCGAGTTGTTGATATCAAACTGCGTGAACAGCTTTGTAGTTGAGGATGTATTCCAGGATGCAAGCAAGTACAGGCCGGTTTTCCAGAGAGTTCCGGTCAAAAAGATTTTTGAGAAATAATCATTCCTTCTAAAAATCAACAAATAAATGAAAAGAATTCTTTTATCGCTTGTCCTATTTTTATCGCTGATTTCTGGCTTATCAGCGCAAAGTCAGCATATCCTGACCTCAAAGCATATTCCGAAAGCGGATACAGTTTGGGTTTTCACACCGGCTAATTATACCGCTGATCCTGCTAAATCCTATCCATTGATTTATTTGCTTCACGGTTGGAGTGGCAGCTATCAACAGTGGAATGATATTATGGATTGCCAGAAATATGCCGACGAGTATGGTTTAATTATCGTTTGTCCAGATGGTTTGTACGATTCATGGTACATAAACAGCCCGGCTATAAAAGGAAGTCAATATGCTGATTTCTTTTTCCTGGACCTGTTCTCTTTCGTAGCTAAAACCTACCGGATTGACAGCAAAAATGTATTTATCACAGGATTAAGCATGGGAGGTCACGGAGCCTTGTACCTTTTTGAGCAGAAACCTGAATTATTCCGAAGCGCAGGCAGCATCAGCGGTGTGCTCGATTTAACGAATAGCCGGAACGATTACCGGATTAGCGAATATTTGGGATTAAAGAAGGACGATTCTGATGAAAAAACATTGAAAGCGCATTCTGTAGTCGGGAATATTGAGAAAATAAAACAGTCAGGCAAAGAGATCATTTTCAGCTGCGGCACCGCTGATCCGTTTTACAACGTAAACAATGAGTTTCGCTTTAAATGTGATGAAATCAAGGTGGATGCAACATATATTTCAAACCCGGGAGCCCATAATTATCCATACTGGAAATCTAATATAAGTTCGCATTTTGAATTTTTTAAAAGCAGGATTCAAACTAACTGAAAGGCGATAGGGATTTCTCTTATGAATAGAATCTTGCAGTTAAGATAATCACGATTTTCTGCCCTTTTTAGGCTCCCTTCAGAGACGGGGTCAAACGAAAAAGGGCAGAAAGAGAAATCATGGATTACTGATTTAACAGGTCAGATCTAATAAAAACAAGTTCAGGAATTACTATGAAGATTCATTTGATCAAAAGACTTTTTACCCTTAGCTTCATTGTTTTGGCTGTTTTCCGGTTATCGGCACAAACTCCCGGCAAGGTTAAGGAAATTCTGATTATGCATCACAGCCACCTGGATGTTGGGTTCACCCATCTTCAGCCGGTTGCCCTGGAACTGCAGGAAGATTATATTTACCAGGCTCTCACTTTGCTCGATAATACGGCTGATTACCCGGAACAGTCGAGACCAAAATGGACATGCGAAGTTACTGAGCCTGTAATGCAATGGCTGGAAAATGCCAGTGAAAGGGATATTGCGCGTTTTGCCGCTTATCTGAAGGAAGGAAGAATCGGAATCTCTGCTTTGGAATACAACACAACTCCCTTAGCTAGTTCCGAAGGCCTTGCCAGGCAAATTTACGGAGCAGCCGAAATCGCGAAACGATTCGGAGTTAAAATTAATACTGCCAATCTGCATGACGCCACCGGCTTGCCCTGGAGTGTTGTGGATATATTAAAAGATGGAGGCGTAGAACTGCTGATAATGGCTATTAACCTGCACCTTTCGGGAACGCCAAGACCCCGCCCTGCTATTTACCGCTGGCAAAGTCCCTGTGGAAGTGAACTTTTGGTGATGAATGGTGAGCATTATACCATGTTCGATCAGTGGGCGAACGATTACACTCAAAACCTGGATACCATGCAGGCAGGTTTAAATAAATACCTGCAAAACCTGGAAAGATTGAATTATCCGTACGATTTTGCTTACCTGAGCGCTACTTGTGCTCCCTTTGCATACGACAACGCGCCTCCTAATTTTGACTTGCCTGCCCTGGTAAAGCGCTGGAACGAGGAAGGCCGGCAGCCAAAACTACGGTATGCCACACCTCAGGATATCCTGGCCCGCATCAAACAGATTCCTTACGAAACCATCCCGGTTGTAAAAGGCGACTGGAGCGATTACTGGAATTTCGGAGCTGCAAGTTCTGCAACCGAAACCCGTATTTCTCTGAATACGGCCACCAATATGCGTGATATCGATTTGCTGAATGCTTTTGGCAAAGCAAACGGGCAATTGGATATGGTCATGAAAAAAATCTGGAAAGATCTCAATTTCTATGATGAGCACACCTGGGGTGCTTACAACCCTTTAGAGTTAACTGATCCTTTCCCGACTGCCCAATGGAATATGAAAGCTTTCCCGGCTTATGAAGGAATGGCTTACTCGAAATTTGCGTTAACGAAACAATTGCAGCAGCTGGCCGGAAATCCGGTAGCATCGGCGGAACTTGAAGGTGTTATGCTGTTTAACCCGACAGGATCCACAGTAAAATACTATCCTCAAATTCCCGGCGACTGGTTTTTAAAAGGCAAACGAATTGAAACCTGGCTGATGGCTGGTGACCGTTTTGAAAGAGCGCCATTACTGGGTAAATTTTACGGACCCTATGAAATTGAACCGTATAGCTGGAAGAAAATTCCCTTTACTCAATTAAAAGAAGCATCACCTCAAACAAAGATCATTGTTGAAAAAGACTTTATAGAAACTGCCTTTTATCTCCTGAAATTTGATCCGGAAACGGGCCGTGTAACTTCACTTTTCGACAAAAAACGAAACTGGGAAGTTATGGATACCAACAGCCAATACAGCTTTTTCCAGTTTGTTCACGAAAAGCCGGATCCTTCTTTTGATTCAACGCGTTTTGCGTTTCATATGCGCAGCACCGAAGAAGAAAAAATCGGTTTAACAGGTTGGCGGCCAAACTGGAAAGCTCTTTACAGCTCAATCAGCGGCAAAATTGAATGCAAAATCGACACAACCGCATTTACTGCAACCCTTTTTATAAAATCCCAGGCCGAAGGTGTAAAAAACCTGGAGCAAAGAATCACTTTGCATGCCGATTCGCCTGTCATAGACCTGGCTGCTGATTTTATCAAAACTGATAATGTAAATCCGGAAGCTATTTATTTCACGTTCCCAATGAACCTGGATGAAGGATGGCGCGGGTATTTTGATACGGGCGATGTTCCTGTGGAATTGGATACAGAACAGTTAAAAGGTACTTGCCGGGATTGGGTCACGGTTTCTTCTTTTGCCAGTATTCATAATAACGATAAAGGAGCGACGCTGTTCTGTCCTGATGCGCCGCTTATAATGTTTGGTAGTTTTAATTTCGGCAGAAATCAATCTGCCATCAGGCGCGGTAAAAATCCTTTGCTGCTTGCCTGGGCGGCAAACAATTATTGGGAAACCAATTTCAGGGGAAGCCAACCAGGATTGATACAGTTGAAATATGCCTTTAACAGCCAGGGTGAATACAACTCGGCAGATATCTCCATGCAGGCTCAACAGCTGATTAATTCTCCAATTGTTTACCAGGTTGCTGAATGCGAAAAAGATACTTCCGGACAATTGATTAACCTTAATGGCATTGGGATTAAAATAGTTTACGTAAAAACATCCGAAGATAAAAAAGGAACCATTGTCCGGCTTATTAACCTGAATTTGCAGGATGCAACTGTCGTATTGAAACTTCCAGGGAAAAAGTTTGTTTCGGCGTGGCGGTGTAGTACACAGGAAGACAAAATTGATCTGTTAAAGGTGTCTGATTCAAAAATAGAGATTCTTTTGAAACCTCGTGAAATCACCAGTATCAGGATTGAATAAATGCTTAGCTTACAATTAAATTTGACTGGATTTTTTTTAATAACTGTTATGAATAAAATACAAAAAACTCTTGTTCTGGTTGTTTTAGTTATTGCCGGAATCTTTTCATTCAATCAAACCAATGCTGCTGTTCGTCTACCTGCTTTGATCGGAAACAATATGGTTCTTCAGCAAAATGCTGCCATCAATGTGTGGGGCTGGGCCGATGCCGGCGAAAAAGTAATTGTTCAGGCAAGCTGGCTTTCTGCATCAGCTGAAGTTGTTGCTACAAAAGAAGGAAACTGGAAAACGATAATAAACACCCCCAACGCCGGTGGCCCTTACACTATGACCATAACCGGACGTGATTATTCAATTAAAATCGAAAATATTCTTATTGGGGAAGTCTGGCTATGTTCCGGACAATCGAATATGGACCTGACCATTAAAGGTCTTGGCGGCTGGGGAAATTATAAGCCGGAAGTTCGCGATGAAGTGCAGCGCGGTGATTTTGCCAGCGTGCGGCTCTTTACTGTTCAGAAAGATACTTCCGCATATGTTCGAACAGATTGCAAAGGCAACTGGCTTACTGTCGATACCGGTACTGTAGACAATTTCAGCGCAACAGCATGGTTTTACGGTTCATCACTCAGTAAAAAACTGGGCATTCCGGTTGGCTTGATTTATACTGCCTGGGGCGGCACAGCTGCAGAAGTCTGGACACCAGTAGCAAGTCTTGAAGCAGCTCCTGAGCTCCAGCATTTTATTCATCACTACAGCGGTTATGCATGGTGGCCAGGCACCGCAGGAGTGCTTTATAATGCAATGATCCATCCGCTCACAAATTATACTATAAAAGGCGCTATCTGGTACCAGGGAGAATCCAACCGAATGGATTATAAACTCTACCCGGCTCTGATGAATACCCTGATCACCTCATGGCGGAAAGCCTGGGGCATTGGCGATTTCCCTTTCTACTTTGTTCAGATTGCTCCCTACCTTTATAAGGAACGTAATTCAGGAGCCTTATTGCGTGAAGCTCAGATGAAATGTCTTTCGATTCCGAATACAGGGATGGCAGTTACCCTGGATATTGCCGGCGATATTAACGATATCCATCCTAAAAATAAGCTGGATGTAGGTATTCGACTTTCCTTATGGGCCCTGACTAAAACCTACGGTCAGGATGTAGGAAGTTTCTCCGGGCCGGTTTACAAGGATTTTAAGGTAGAAAAGAAAAGTATCAGCATTGAATTCATCTATACCGACGGTGAATTGAAGATTACAGAAACTGCAAAAAACAATTTCGCCATCGCTGGGGCCGACAAGGTATTTTATCCCGCAACAGTAAAAATACAAGGAAATAAACTGGTAGTTTCTTCCAAAAAAGTGAAACACCCGGTTGCAGTCAGGTACGCCTTTCTCAATACTTCAGTGTCATCCCTCTTTAATGGCACAGGATTACCGGCGTCATCCTTCCGCACCGATGACTGGGAAATTGACACTAAATAACCGATAAAAATCTCTCTATTCGCTCCGTAAATAACTAACAAAAGCAACTCGCTTACTGTCAGGACTCCACGACGGCACATTGAGCGTTCCCTGCCCACCAAAAAACACAGGTGTTAGATCACTTATTTTTCTATTATCAAGTGACATCAGGCGAAGCTTGACATCTTTCCCAAAGGGATGAGCTTCTGCCTGGTCAGCTTGGTAATTTGTTCCTGTTGACTGCCATCCGTTTTCATCCTCCATATCTGCATGCTTCCGTTGCGAAAAGAATTAAAGTAAATATATTTCCCGTCAGGAGAATAATCCGGGCCATCATCAAGACCGGGTTCATGAGTCAACCGCTTTTCTCTGCCCCCACTCACAGGGATAGTATAAATATCAAAATTCCCGTTACGCTCAGCACAGTATGCCAGTTCTTTGCCATCAGGACTCCATCCATGCCAGAATGAGGGAGATTCCTGAGTAACCTGGCGGGGAATCCCTCCCTGGATCGGGAGAACATAGATGGCAGATTTTTTCCATTGTTCAGTCTGAACCGTATCGTTCTTATTATTATGACTTATAGCAAGCCATTTCCCATCGGGGGATATTCCATGGTCATTGTTACACTCATCGGCAAAATCTGAATTCAGCAACTTCAGTGCTTGACCGTTAATCGGAATAGTATATAGCTTGCCGAGGCTGTTAACTACAAAAAAGCTTCCGTCCCTGCTCCAGTTGGGCGCTTCGAAATGAATGCCTTCGGCATAAACGGTTTTGATTTCGTGTGATAAAATATCAACAGTTTTCAGGCTGCTTTCTATTTTAACGGGTAGTTGTGACATGGAGTAAAAAGGAATTAACAAACTGAAGAGGATTATCCTACTCATTTTCATTGTGTTCAATGTATAAAAATGTATTGGCTAAATTACAGAAATATAACTTCTGCTGTCTGCCATCCGGAATATGTAAATATTGTACCGGAGCAATGATCGCCTGGCGTTATGAACATAACCTTTGCTCATTTAGCCTGGCTTGTTTTAACGGACGGCAATGGTTCTGGCAATATCAAAATACTGATGTTCATTGTATTCCACATATCCCAACTGGTTTGTTATCATATGAGTTTTGCCAACTTCGAAATCATCGGTATTGGCATGTGTATGGCCGTAGATCCATGAATTAATTCCTGAACTTTCAATCAGGTCAAACAGTTCAACAACAAAAGCTTCGTTTAGCAGGCTTTCCTCATATCGCTGGGGATAATTTATTAATGTCGGAACATGATGTGTTACAACAATCGTTTTGTAATCAGCAGTTTCCTGCAATGCCGAAACCAGAAATGCTTTGCATTCTTCATGCAACTGATTGAAAATATCTGTCGAGAACCGTTGACCCTGGTAGGTTATAACATGAAAGTCCGACATGTTCTTCTGAATTTTCCATTCATGAACCGGTGAAATATGCGACCATAAGGTTGAAAATACAAGTTTGGTGTCATTTACCTTAACGGACTGGTTGTTAAGAAGTAAAACATTACTCCTGATTTTTTCATTGAGTGTGCCGCTTCGCTCCGATGCATCCGAATGGTAATATTCGTGGTTGCCGGGTATCCAGTAAGTGGTTTCAAAGTTATCGGCGAGGTAATCGAAGAAATCGGAATGTTTGTCCATTTCAGCGAATGGAACTATATCACCGGCTAAAATAAGAATATCCCCAACCGGTTTCAATGGATTCGATTTAAGAAAGCTTTGGTTATCAGAAAACTCAAGATGAAGGTCGGAGCAATACTGTATCTTCATAACAATAACTATTAAAATTAATATTCCATGAACAGCAATGATTTATCAAAGATACAGCACTTTAATCCCTTTTGTGGAAAATTGGCGAAAAGTATAAAAATTACAGGCTGGTATTAGGAACAGGTAAAAAAATCAGTAATACCCTAACTCTTACCAATTAAATTACAAGGGCATTAACAAGGACAATCCTGTCCATGCTTGGCAAACGGGGAACGGTATAAGCAAATTCAGAGTTGTATCAGGCAGCCTTGATTTTTGCAAGAATCCGCTCTTTTATTCTTGTTACTTCGTTTTTTGTAAAACCATGTGCTTTAATGCTTCCTTCACCCGTGGTTTCGATACTGATTGTTGAATAACCGATCAAAGGACAATTAATATCGACGGATGAAATCCGGGAGTAGGGAATCGTCTTTTCATTTCCGCTGAAAAGACCCGGAATTTTTAATGTTATGCCATCCTGGTCAATAATAATTTCAGCAGGAAAAAGTTTGTTCCCGGCTGTAAGACGTGATGCAATAAATATTTCCATTTTCGGTCAGATTAAAGGAATAAAATTGGTTGTGTTCACATCGCAATATTCAATTATTCAAAGATAAGAATAGTTTGATTATCCTCAATATCAATTATTAAAGAAATTATTGCTTTTTGTGGACTATTCAATTAATGATACTGAATCCCGGCCAGTTAACGGTATTTGCGTTTCGATACTAAAATAATCCAATGAAAACTATCCTCAGATTGGCGAAATCCAAATAGATTTATAAAAATTTACGACTGCCCTGAACTCCAAATGCAGACTCTTGCCAAAACAGTATATTCAATTGGTAAAATATAACTTTTAACTTACTGCGAAAATCTCCCGATTTGTTAATAAATGCAAACCCTGCAAATGAAATGGTTACGGCTGAAATTTTTTCCTTAATTTCGCTACCTCTATCAAAAAATTCAATGACAGAAAAAAATGTCGGTAGCGGCAGGCTCAGGGCATCCTATATAACCAGTATTATCAGTATAATGCTGGTATTGTTTATGCTCGGACTTTTGGGACTGATCATCCTTCATGGGAAAAAACTTTCGGATTACGTACGCGAGAATATCAGCATATCGGTGATGCTGAAAGATAACATTGACGATGATTTGTTGCAGAATTATATGAAGCGCCTTGAACGTACCAGTTATGTAAAGCAAGCTGAATTTATCTCGCGCGAGCAGGCGGCTAAAGAACTTTCGAACGAGCTGGGCGAGGATTTTGTGCAATTTCTTGGGTATAATCCGCTACCAGCATCCATAGATTTGCAGCTTAAAGCCGGTTATGCCAATACCGATAGCATTGCCAGGATTGAAAAAGTTTTGCTTACCAGCAATCTTGTAAAAGAAGTAGTATACCAGAAATCACTCATTGACCAGGTAAATGCCAATATCAGCAAAATCACTCTTGTGATACTGAGTTTCAGCCTGATATTGCTCGTCATTTCAATAATTTTGATAGCCAATACCATTAAGCTCTCGATATATGCCAAACGTTTCCTCATCAGAAGCATGCAACTTGTCGGAGCTACTGAGAATTTTATACGGCTCCCGTTTATCAGGAAAAGCATAGTTCATGGCGTGATCGCCGCACTTATTGCTGATATGTTACTTGTCGGCACTTTGTACCTGGCTCAGCAACGTATACCCGAAATTACTGCATTGCAGGATATACAACAATTTGCCTTGTTTTTTATAGGCGTTCTTGTACTTGGAGTAATTTTGTCGGCTTTATCAACCTGGTTTTCGGTAAACAAATTCCTTCGGATGAAAGTTGATACCCTGTATTCACGTTAATATACTGTTAGCAGTACTTATCCTTTGATTAAAACCAACTGCAGCAGACCACCGCTTAAAAAAACATTTTTAAATATATCTGAAAAATGGCAAAAACTACAAAACCTCTGGCTCAGGAAGCCATTAAAAAAACGGAAGAAACTGTCCGTCCCATATTTGCTTTCGGAAAGGAAAACTACATCCTGATGATAATCGGAGTGGGCCTTATTGTTTTGGGATTCATCCTGATGACCGGTGGAGGCTCAAAAGATCCGAATGTATTTAATGAGGAGATGTTTGACTTCAGGAGATTGACGCTTTCACCGATCCTGATACTAATAGGCTTTGGTATAGGTATTGTAGCCATAATGAAAAAACCGAAAGACTAGGATGACATACCTCAATGCCATAATTATTGCTATAGTTGAGGGAATAACAGAATTTCTTCCTATATCCTCAACCGGTCACATGATTATTACTGAGCATTTGCTTGGTATCAAAATCGATGATTTCACCAAGGCATTTACTGTAAATATTCAGTTTGGAGCCATTCTCTCCGTTATCGTATTGTACTGGAAACGTTTCCTGCAATCGTTCGATTTCTATTACAAGCTTTTTGTGGCTTTTATTCCCGCGGCCATTCTTGGATTTCTCTTCAGCGATCAGATAGATGCCATGCTCGAAAGCGTTTTTGTGGTCGCGCTAATGCTTCTGCTTGGTGGTATCCTGTTTCTGTTTGTTGACAAATGGTTTATTAATACGGATGAAAAAAGAGAAGCTACTTTTAAGAATGCCTTTATAATTGGCCTTTTTCAGTGCATTGCCATGATTCCGGGTGTTTCCCGCTCAGCAGCTACTATAATCGGCGGAATGCAACAAAAGCTCACTCGTACCAAAGCCGCTGAGTTTTCTTTCTTCCTGGCTGTGCCAACCATGGCTGCAGCATCAGCCTATAAATTACTCAAGGATTACAAGCATTTTAATGCAGATAATTTAGGCGTATTGCTGGTTGGAAACCTGGTCGCATTCATAGTCGCCTTGCTGGCGATTAAATTTTTCATCACCTACCTTCAAAAACATGGCTTTAAAGTATTCGGTTATTACCGGATAATAGTCGGTGCTATTTTGCTGATACTTTTAGCTCTGGGTGTTGACCTGAAAGTCGTTTAATCTTAAATTTAAAAAATAACCACAGAGGCACGGAGATCGCGGAGAATCACAGAGTAATGAATTCGTCTCTGTGTTAATCTGTGCAATCAGTGCCTCCGTGGTTTAAAATTAAGATTCTACAGCCAATTGAATGGAATTAACTTTTTGAGGGGCCGGAAGACCGAAGTCAGAAGTCAGAAGTCAAAAGACCGAAGTCACTCAGCAAAAACATACCGCTTTCATTCCTGAAAACAAGGTCATTTAAAACAAATCATTATTATGTCTGATATTCATAAGTATAAATTTGGTTTTTAAGGTAGCTTCGGACTTCCGACTTCCGACAAAATATATTTACCTACTAAATTAGTAATAGCACCAAAATTAATAACAACAAACCTAATATGCTGAATATCACCGAAGGCGAAATACTCCTTGTAAACAAACCCTACCGCTGGACGTCCTTCGATGTTATAGGCTCTTTGCGTGGATTAATGAAACATCTGCTGGGAGGCAAAAAAATTAAAGTAGGCCATGCCGGTACACTTGATCCACTGGCAACCGGCCTGCTAATTATTTGCACAGGCAAAGCTACCAAGCGGATTGAGGAATTTAAAGATTTCGACAAGGAATATACAGGCACTTTTGTACTTGGAGCTACAACTCCATCGTACGATATGGAAAAAGAAGTGAACGAAACCTTTCCTACCGATCATATTACTCCTGAAATGATTCAGGAAGCTGCTCAAAGCCTGAGTGGTGATATCATGCAGATTCCACCCATGTTTTCGGCTATAAAAGTAGATGGCAAACGGGCTTACGAATCTGCCCGCAAGGATAAAGATCTTGGACTTGCTGCTCGTCCCGTAAGTGTTCCGGTTTTTGAAATTACCCGGATTGCAATGCCCGAAGTTGATTTCCGCATCGTATGTTCAAAAGGAACTTATATACGAGCGTTAGCCCGCGATTTTGGAACTGCTTTGCAAAGTGGTGCCTACATGAGTGCTTTATGCCGTACACGCGTCGGTCCGCACCTGTTAAGCAATGCGCATGAAGTAGAAGGATTGAAAACTATTTTACGGGCTCAGTATCAACCGGAAGTTTAGTATATTCGTCGATGTCTGGTTAAAATAATATATCGTCCCTATGGGACTTAAATGAATGTTTAATTTTCTTTCTACCAACAGCTATTTGCTGCGCAAATAATCTACGGGACAGTCCGCATGAGGCGGACTGAATATTGGTAGAAATTTAAAAGCACCCCCATTGAAATAAAGTCCCGAAGGGACGCAAGCATTTGAGGTTTTTCTTCTTCGTTTTAGCCAACAACAGCAAAAAAAATGCTGCCCGACTATAGCCAGGCAGCATTTATCTTTTATATTTTCAGGTATTTCAAACTTGTTTTTCTTTAATAAAAAGAGCAGCAATTGCACCCAGGAACATACTTCCTCCTGCCATCACAAGACTGAGTATTGGGTTTCCATCAAAAATATATTTCAGTATCAGACCGCTGAATACACCACTCACAATCTGTGGAATGGTGATTGACATATTAAACAATCCCATATAAATCCCCATCCTTTTTGGAGGTATTGAACTTGCCAGCATGGCATAAGGCATAGCCAGGATGCTTCCCCATGCAATACCAATGCCAATCATTGGGATAATAAGATAGTTAGGATCGCTGAAAATAAGGAACGACAACAAAGAAACTCCCCCGATACAGAGCGCGATAGAGTGGGTTACCTTTTTTGAAAGTCGTTTTGCAATCATCGGAAGCGACAAGGCTATAATTGCCGACACTCCGTTATAAATACCAAACAATATGCCTACCCAGTCGCCGGCTTCCTGGAAGGCAAGTGAATTGGGATCGCTGGTGCCGTAATACTTTAAAGCCACAGCCGGGGTTGTATAAACCCACATCGTAAACAAAGCAAACCAGGAGAAAAACTGAACCAGCAATAATTTAAGCATGATAGGCGGAATGAAAAACTTTTTAGGCTTTTCTTCTACCTCAGCAGTTTTAACCAGTTCTTCGGGCGGATATTCGGAAGTACTGAATATGGTCCATAAAATGGTTGATAGCAATACAAAAGCGCCGAAATAAAATGAATAGGTTACATTGTCGGCAATCAGCCCGGCAGTGTCTGCTGTTTTTGAAACGCCAAACCAATTTCCCAGCATATAAGGAAGCCACGACCCGACAACAGCGCCGATTCCAATCAGCAGAGTCTGCATCGAAAACCCAAGTGTATGCTGCTCTTCAGGCAATTTATCTGCCACCAAAGCCCTGAATGGCTCCATCGATATGTTGATGGATGCATCCATAATCATCAGCAAACCTCCGCCAATAAACATGGGTGCAATAAAATTCGCGAGATGCGGGGCATTGGGCATAAGTACCAGTGCAATACTGGTAAGGATTGCGCCAACCAGGAAATAAGGTCTTCTTCTGCCCAGCCTATTCCAGGTTTTATCGCTCATATAGCCAATAATTGGCTGAACAATCATACCGGTAATCGGTGCAACCAGCCAGAACCAGCTCAGTTTATCCACCTCGGCACCAAAGGTCATAAGTATACGTGAAGCATTCCCGTTTTGTAAAGCAAAACCGAATTGAATGCCCATAAATCCGAAACTCATGTTCCAGATCTGCCAGAAAGTTAAGCGTGGTCGCTTGCCCATAGTTTTAGTTTTTCCTTATTTGCGATACTACAAAAATATTGTTTCGTATGGATATTTGCAGGGAAATTAAATAAATATTATCAATTGACAAAAAAAAATGCCAGATCAGTTCATATCTACTTCTTAAAAGTTCTATTTTTCTATACTATTTACAAGTTCTGAAGCATGAAGCACTAGGTTCCTGCTAGTCTCGGTTAATCATTAAAATATGCTGTTTACGGAAAACTGAAGGAGAACAACCTTTTTTCATGAAAAACATTCGGTTAAAATGTGTTGAGCTCCTAAATCCGGAATCAAACGCTACCTGTAAAATGCTTTTATCCTGTTGAACTGTAAGCATAACGCAAGCCCGTGAAATACGGAAATTGTTGAGATATTCCGTAAATGTTTCACCGGTTATCATTTTAAAAAACCGGCAAAACGATGTCTGCGTCATATGCACAATATCAGCGGCTCTCTGCAGCGGTATATTTTCGGCAAAATGTGCGGAAACGTAAGTAAATACTATATTGATCCGTTCAACATTGGACTTATTCAACGATGGAACATAATTGGCAGAGGCAAGTAATCTGTAATTAGCTGATTTGCTGAGATCATCGAGGATAAGCCAGAAACGGGTCAGCTTCTCCAGGCCATTTGATTTTGATAATTTTAACAGCTTGTTCCCCGTTTCCAAAGCTTGCGCTCCATGGAAAGAAATACCCCGGTGTGCAATGTTCAAAAGGCGCCGGATCCCTTCAAATTCAGGAAATTCGCTTACCAGAACTGACAATATTTTGTGGCTGAATTGAAAAACAACGGCTTTGCACGATTCGCTTTTAATGTTGTTATTTCCCGAATTCCATGTATGTGGCAAATCGGAACCCAAAAGCACCAGGTCTCCTTTTTGAAATGGTTCAACTGAATCACCCACAATTCGTTTCCCGCTTCCGCTGATAATAAAGGTTAGTTCAAACTCAGGATGGAAATGCCAGTATGGCTCAAATTCAGGCAGATCGAGAATAAGTTGTGTCAGCGAAGAATTTGCTTCATTTTTCTTTATCTGTTCTAAACCGGGTTTCATATTCTATAATATATTGCCATAAATGTAAGATTTAATTTATTAAACCAGATAATATATGGGCAATATCGGAAAAAATAATTTCTTCTCCAGACAACAATCAGCTGTAACTTTGAGCCTGTTAAGACCAATTCATTTAAAGTAAATCACGGACACAAAGCATAAGCTCACAATGAAAAAACTTCTCTTGATATGCACCTTAGCACTTTTCAGTTTCTATGTAAATGCTCAGAATAATTCACAATATGTAAATGTTTTTATAGGAACAGATGGCACCGGTCATACTTTTCCCGGGCCATCGATGCCGTTTGGCATGGTGCAGCCGGGACCTGATAATAAAGACGGCGATTGGGCTTACACCAGCGGGTATCAATTTCGCGACACGGCAATCCTGGGTTTTTCACAAACCCATCTGAGCGGCACAGGTATTGGCGAATTAGGGGACATTTTATTATTGCCTTTTACGGAAAACAAAGATGGAGGCTTAAAGTATATTTTACTCAAAAACACCGAAAAAGCAAGCGTAGGTTATTACACCGTCACTAAAAAAGACAAAGTAAAAGTAGAACTCACCGCATCTGAAAGGGTGGCTTTTCACAGGTATACTTTCCCGGCAACGGATGCCAGACTATTTGTTAATTTCCAGCATGGTATTCGTTTCCTTACTGATAGCCTGGTGTTGGAAAGCCAGGTGCAGATCGAGGATAATAAAACTATTTCCGGCTATTGCCATACTAAAAACTGGGTCGAAAGAAAGTACTTTTTTGTTGTAAAATTTGATCTCCCTTTTAATAAATCGGAAATGCTTCCGAAAGGCAGGAAAGACAATGCGCCTAAGTATATTTTAGATTTTAAGCTGAATGAAAATAAAATCCTGCAGGTAAAAATTGCCCTGTCAACAGTAGATATAGCAGGTGCAAAACGCAATCTTGATACTGAAATTCCCGAATGGGCTTTTGACAAGGTTAAACAAAATGCAGTTAAGGTTTGGAACGATTATCTCGGCCGGATTGATATTGAAGCCGGCAGCAAACAAAAACAAATCTTTTATACGTCACTCTATCATTTGCTTTTACAACCGTCAAACATAGCTGATGTGAACGGCAAATACCGCGGAGCCGACGATAAAATTGCCGTGGCTCCAAACAATGAATATTATTCGACACTTTCTATCTGGGATGTCTATCGCGGGGCATTCCCCTTGCTCCAGATTGTAGCGCCTGAAAAAATAAACGGCATTATCAATACCATGCTTCTCCATCACAAAGCCGCAGGATTTCTGCCTGTCTGGACGACATGGGGACAGGACAATTACTGCATGATAGGCAATCACGCCATCCCGATGATACTCTCAGCCTACAACCATGGATTTAGCGGTTTCGATGCCAAAGAAGCGCTGAAAGCAATGGTGGAAACTTCAACGAAAAGTCATATTAATTCCGACTGGGAGTTGTACAACCAATACGGGTATTATCCTTTTGATAAACTGGACAACGAAGCCGTTTCGCGAACACTTGAAAGTGGCTACGACGATTGGTGTGTAGCCGAAATGTCTTCAAAACTTGGAGATAAATCCACAGCTGAATCTTTTTACAAAAGGGCTGCCTATTTCAAAAATCTGTTCGATCCTGAAACAAAACTATTCAGGGGAAAAGATACCAAAGGCAATTTCCGGACACCTTTTGATCCATTGGCAGCCACCTCGCCTATGAACAACCCTGGAGATTATACCGAAGCCAATGCCTGGCAATATTTCTGGACTCCGGCACAGTACGATATTAACGGCATGAAAGAACTGTTGGGCGGAAAATCAGCCTTTTCCAAACAACTCAACGATTTCTTCTCCATAGAGGCTCAAAATCCAAATAAATTCCTGGGGCAGGAAGCTATGATTGGTCAATACGCGCATGGTAACGAACCGGGGCATCATATTGTCTATCTTTATGCTTATTCCGATTCTCCTGAAACAGGGCAAAAATATATTCATGAAATCATCAACAGTTTCCACAACAATACCCCTGATGGTATGATCGGCAACGACGATTGCGGGCAGATGTCGGCCTGGTATATCTTGTCGAGCCTGGGTTTTTACCCGGTTAATCCTGCCGGTAACGAATTTGTTTTGGGCGCTCCACAACTTGAAAAAGCTGTTTTACACCTTATTAATGGAAATCAACTCATTATCGAAGCCGGAAATATTTCGGCTCAGAATATTTATACTGAAAAAGTCTTGTTAAAAGGAATTCCTGTCGATAAACGGTTTATTACTTACAAGGAAATTATGGACGGCGGGAGTATGCAGTTCTACATGACAAATAAATAAAAGCCTGGTTTGTAATAAACCCACAGGAATTAACAAGATTAAAAAGCAGGACCTTAATTAATTGACTTAGACTAAAGCAGAAGATTTTAAACTTAAAAATCCGCAACTAATCAGTTTGTCTAAAGTATTGAAAAACAAATATATGCCACAGATAACACAGATTTCACAGACAATTATTCATCATTTTTAATTGAAATTAATTGAAAAACTGCTAAAAGCAGTTTAAAATCTGTGTAATCCGTGTA
>CAIRMR010000112.1 GCA_903879715.1 uncultured Bacteroidales bacterium | reverse complement strand
CGCCCCGACTAATTAAAGCCTGGTTTTCATCAATTGTTTCACCAGCTTAGGAACACCCGTTCCAGCCGTTTCGCGGAAAACACTCAGGTTTTTAACACCTGAAAGCATTTCAGCCTGCGGATCAATTAAATATACCGGTATGCTTTTTTTAATATAATAAACAAGGCTGGCGGCAGGATAAACATTCAGTGAAGTTCCTATCACTATAAAAATATCAGCCCCGGCTGACAGTTCCATAGCCGGTTCAATCATAGGAACAGCTTCGCCAAACCATACTATATGCGGTCGCAATTGGGAGCCTTTTTCACAGAGATCACCTTTCTTCAATTCCCAGCCATCTAAAGTGTAAACCAGGTTTTCATCCACGGCACTTCGTACTTTTTTGAGTTCACCATGCAGGTGCATCACTTTGGTTGAGCCGGCTTGTTCATGCAGATCATCCACGTTTTGGGTAATGATCTGAACATCGTATTTTTTCTCCAGTTTAACCAGGGCAAGATGTCCTGTATTGGGTTTTACCTCGTACAATTGCTTGCGGCGCTGGTTGTAAAATTCGAGAACCAGAGCCTGGTTTCGTTGCCATGCCTCAAATGTAGCAACGTCTTCAACCCTGTGTTCTTCCCATAATCCATTGGAATCGCGGAATGTGCGCAATCCGCTTTCAGCACTTATCCCGGCACCGGTTAGAACTACTATTTTTTTCATTATAAATTAATTTTACCAGGTTTGAGAATTGTATTTTAATTTAAGAATAAGGATTCAATGTTGTTTATTTAAAGGCTATTCAGAAGTTAAACTTTATCCCCCTCTTATCCCCTTTGCAATGGGGAACGAACAATCATACTTATATTTGAAGTTATTCGGTTCTATTCAATTTTCGTTACTAACCATACTGGTCAACAGGTATTTTTGCTACAGAATTAACAGATTACCTTCGGGTGAGTCGCTATGCAAAGTTTCACAGATTCGAACTCCTTTCAGCAGTTTGATTAACCATGAGTATCGGTAAAGATAAATAAAGAAGCTATCTTAATGAAAATTTTATGACACGAATTAAACCCGATTGAAAAATACTTATAATACATGTACTATTTCTGCCTATATATGATTATCTTTACATAATGACTTCGCTTTATTTTAAGTATTAATTCTAAAACTTATTGTCATGAATGCGAGACATTTTATTCTGACTAATTTATTACTGGCAGTAGTTACATCCCTTTCTGCCCAGGGAAATTTGAAATTTGCAGCTGTCGATATCCAGTATAAAAAATTTGTGCTCGATAACGGACTAACGTTGATTATTCACGAAGATCACAAAGCGCCAGTGGTTGCTGTTAATATTTGGTATCATGTGGGTTCTAAAAACGAATTATCAGGAAAGACAGGTTTTGCTCACCTTTTTGAGCACCTGATGTTTAATGGCAGCGAGCATAATAATACTGATTATTTTAAAGCACTGGATAAACTTGGGGCAACCGATTTAAATGGAACTACGAACAACGACCGCACGAATTATTTCGAAACGGTGCCGGTTTCAGCTTTCGACCAGGTCCTATGGCTCGAGAGCGACCGAATGGGATACATGGTTAATGCCATCAACCAGGCAACCCTTGATGAACAGCGCGGGGTTGTTCAAAATGAAAAACGCCAGTATGAAAATGAGCCGTATGGTTTGGTTGATGAATATATGGCGAAAAGCGTTTATCCACCGGGACATCCGTATTCCTGGACAGTGATCGGTTCCATGGATGATCTCAGTGCCGCATCATTGACAGATGTTAAAGAATGGTTCAAAACTTATTATGGACCCAACAATGCGACATTAGTTGTTGCAGGCGATGTTAAGACCGATGAAGCCCTGGAAAAAGTAAAAAAATATTTCGGAGGATTACCTGCCGGACCGCCTCTTGCCAGGTATCAGGCCTGGACAGCAAAACGAACAGGCACTCAGCGGCAATATATGCAGGACCGGATAAACCAACCCCGGATATATAAAGTCTGGAACATCCCGGCAGATGGTACAAGGGAAATGTACATGCTTGATCTGGCGAATAAGGTGATGTCTTTTGGCAAGTCTTCACGCTTGTATAAAAGACTCGTTTACGACGAACAAATAGCTACCTCTGTATACAGCTATCTCGATAACCGTGAAATAGGAGGTTTATTCACTATTGTTGCTGATGTAAAACCAGATATAGATTTGTCGAAAGTTGAAAAAGTCATTGACGAAGAACTTAGCCTGTTTATTCAAAAAGGCCCGACCCAGGAAGAACTTGATCGAGTTAAAACTACTTCCTACGCTTCATTTATCAGAGGACTTGAACGAGTGGGAGGTTTCGGCGGAAAATCTGATCTGCTGGCTTCAAATCAAACCTATTTTGGTAATCCGGAGCAATATAAAATCCGGTTGCAAATTCTGCAGGATGCTCAGTGTGCTGACTTGCAGAAAGCTGCTAAGGATTGGCTCTCCGATGGACAATATGTTCTAGAAGTGGAGCCTTTCATTGAAGCAAAAAGTTCAGCTAAAGATGCCGATCGTTCCGTGATGCCCGAGATGGGAAAAGATGCAGTGATAACATTTCCGGAATTTCAAAGAACAACTCTCTCAAATGGGCTTTCAATTATTCTGGCACAGCGTACAACCATACCCGACGTAAAAATGTTATTAACATTTAATGCTGGTTTTTCAACTGATATTTCCTCCGCTCCCGGTATAGCAGCACTTGCCATGAATATGTTGGATGAAGGAACTCTTAAACGCAATTCACTTTCAATAAGTAATGATCTTAGCAAAATAGGAGCTTCACTAAGTTCGTATTCTTCGCTCGATCAATCCTATATCTCGCTTACCTCGCTGAAATCAAACATTGATCCCGGATTAGATATTTTTGCAGATGTTCTTTTGAATCCACAATTTCCGAAAAGTGATTTTGATCGGCTAAAAAAGGAACAACTAATCACTATCCAGCGCGAAAAGGTAGAACCGATAAGTATGGCCCTACGGTTGCTGCCCCGATTTTTATATGGAGAGGGTCATGCATACTCACTTCCTCTCACAGGTTCAGGCACTGAAACCAGTGTGGAGAGCATAACACGCGAGCAACTTGTAAAATACTACGAAACCTGGATCAGACCCAACAATGCTACATTAATAGTTGTTGGAGATATAACGCTCAGTGAGCTCCAACCCAAACTCGAAAAACTTTTAGGTGGTTGGAAAAAAGCAAACATTCCGGTTAAAAACATAACTACTGCTCCGGCACCTTCGAAATCGATTGTTTATCTTATGGATCGTCCAGGGTCTGTTCAATCATTGTTTATTGCCGGAAATCTTGTAAATCCTTATGGGCAATATAATGAACCCGTACTTTCAATTGCTAACAGCATCATTGGAGGTGAATTTACTTCGCGCATTAACATGAATTTACGTGAAGATAAACACTGGAGTTACGGGGCGTTTACTTTTATTGCTGATGCCAAAGGGCAACGTCCTTTTATAGTTTTCACTTCGGTTCAAACTGATAAAACTAAAGAAACACTTCAGGAAATTTATAAAGAACTGAATGGGTACGTTTCAACAAACCCAGCTACTGATGAAGAAGTTGCACGCAATCAGAAGAATAAATTATTACAAATCCCAGGTAGTTATGAAACCATGAATTCCGTAGTTTATGCAATCGATCAGATAGTTACTTATGGTTTGAAGGATAATTATTTCGCAGATTATGCATCCGGATTAAGGCTCGTTCAGACTAAAGATGTGCGGGAACTGGTCACAAAAACAATCAAACCCGATCTGATGACATGGGTTATTGTCAGCGACAGGTCAAAAGTGGAAGCACCTTTGAAAGAAGCCGGGTATGAGATCAGGTTAATTGATGCAGATGGAAACCTGGTGAAATAGGAGGAACTATTCTAAAATTATTATATGGATTTTGAAAGACTTTTAGTTGCATGCGCATAGGCATGAATATTTGTCTGTGTAATCTGCATAATGGTTCAGCATGCTCACCACATGTCTGTGGCAAATATATGTTTAGCAACACTTTTAATGAACTGATTAGTATCAGTTTTCAGATTTCCCTTTCATCTTTATCTGATAAAAAAAGGCACTCCCCAAATATGAAGAGTGCCTTAAAATTACTATAAAATCCTGTTTAGTCTTCGAAAATATGCATATTGTCGAGGGCATCCATCATTCCTTTTACCGAAGCAGCTGATTCTTCAAGAAGTTTTTTCTCAGCCTTATCAAGTTTCAACTCAATAACTTCCTCAATTCCGGATGATCCCAAACGGACAGGAACTCCGAGGAATACATCTTTCAAACCGTATTCACCGTTAAGCCTGGTGCAGACAGGGAAAATACGCTTCTGGTCATCCACAATGGCTTCTACCATTTGGGCAGCAGCAGCTCCCGGAGCATACCATGCCGAAGTTCCCATCAGGTTAACCAGTTCGCCGCCGCCTTTACGGGTACGATCTACAATTTTATCTATTTCGTCCTTGTTAAGCAACTCGGTAATCGGAATACCACCAACCGAAGTGTAACGTGGCAGTGGTACCATAGTATCACCGTGTCCGCCCAGCAACATGGAGTGAACATCTTTTGGCGAAATGCTGAGCGCTTCGGCAATAAAGCTACGATAACGCCCTGTATCAAGAATACCAGCCATACCGAAAACCTTACGTTCCTCTTTCATAGCAGCTTTGTAAGCGCAATATGTCATTACATCCAGCGGATTCGATACAATGATAATGATAGCCTCAGGCGAATATTTAATAACCTTCTCGGTGACATCCTTTACAATAAGCGCATTGGTTTTTATTAAATCATCCCGACTCATTCCTGGCTTACGTGGCAAGCCCGAAGTGATAACGACAATACCCGATCCTTTGGTTTTCAGGTAATCGTTAGTACTACCGGTTACATGGGTGTTAAAGTTATTGATTGACGAAGTCTGCCAGATATCAAGCGCTTTGCCTTCGGCGGTTCCTTCTTTGATATCAACCAAAACAACTTCGCGTGCCAGGTCTTTATGAGCCACAACATTAGCTACAGTAGCGCCCACATTTCCGGCACCGATAACAGTTATTTTTTTCATGTTCTATAAATTTCTTTGTTTGAAACTAAAATTCCACGTCAGCTAAATTAATAAACATTTACATTGTTAAATATATTTGACGTGAAAATATTTCGGCAAATATTTAAAACCGGATTAACTTCATGCAATAGTCCGTTAAAAAATTCCCAACAATTAATTATCAGTAAGATACGAAATTTTGTCTTTGTGTCTTAAAATGTTGACATTCTGTGCTTTAACACTTTGCGTCCAGTTCGGCTGGCTCACTGCATCGCTTTGCGGTTAATAAAAAATTACCGGAGTATTGCTTCATGCTAAACAGTATTTTATTTATTATCCTCCGCACATCTTTTTTCATTGGCCTGGGCATCTATCACTGCTATTGCTGTCATATTTACGATTTCGTTCACGCTCGAACCCATTTGTAACACATGAATTGATTTGTCGAGGCCCATCAGGATTGGGCCTATCGCTTCGGCACCGGCCAGCTCTTGTATAAGTTTATAGGCAATATTGCCGGCAGTAAGGTATGGAAATATCAGGGTGTTGGCAGCTGCACCGACTAATTTGCTGAAAGGGAAATGTTCTGTAAGCATTTCATTGTTAATCGCAAAGTTTGCCTGCATATCGCCGTCAACTATCAAATCGGGATGATCGCGGTGCAAAATGGCGACCGCATCCCTTACTTTGATTGGGATATTCCCTTCGACGGAGCCAAAGTTTGAGTAGGAAAGCATAGCAATACGTGGTTCAATATTAAATGCGCGAACAGCTTCTGCTGTTTGAAGTGTAATTTCAACCAGAGTTTCCGTGGTAGGATTCATATTTACAGTTGTATCAGCAAAAAAGAAAGGCCCTTTCTTGGTAAGCATAATATACATGGCCGATATTCTGTTGGTGTTTCTCTTTTTTCCGATGATACGCAATGCAGGGCGGATGGTTTCAGGATAGTTTGTTGTTAAACCTGATATCATAGCATCAGCATACCCGTTTTCGACCATGCTTGGTGCAAAAAAGTTACGGTGGCTCATAAAATCGAGCGCCAGCTGCGCGTTTATACCTCTGCGCTGTCGTTTTTTATAGTACTGATCAGCGAAAAGCTGGCGCATTTCCAGTTGTTCTTTTTTGGAGGGATCAATAATTTCAACATCGGGTAACTCAAGGTCAAACTGCTCTATCATTTGTGTAATGATGGTTTTATTCCCCAACAGAATCGGGATGGCAATACCTTCCTCCAGAACAATTTCAGCGGCTTTCAGTATTTTATAATTTTCGGCTTCAGCGAATATAACCCGTTTCGGATTGGCCTGTGCCCGTGCTTTTATCTGTTTGATCAGCGGATTGGTTAAACCTAATCGTTTGTTGAGTTCAGCTTCGTAAGCAGGCCAGTCGGTAATAGGTTTACGGGCCACACCGGTTTCCATGGCAGCTTTGGCTACAGCGGTAGCAACATATATTATCAAACGCGGATCGCTGGGTTTAGGAATAATGTATTCGCTTCCGAACTTTAAGTTACGCGTGTTGTAGGCAATATTTACTTCTTCCGGGACCGGCATTTTAGCCAGGTCAGCCAGCGCATAAGCTGCAGCCAGTTTCATTTCTTCATTAATCGCGCGGGCTCTTACATCAAGCGCTCCCCGAAATACGTATGGAAAACCCAGTACGTTGTTCACCTGGTTAGGAAAGTCACTGCGTCCTGTTCCCATAATGATATCCGGGCGTGCCGTTGTTGCTTCAACATATGATATTTCAGGAACCGGGTTGGCAAGGGCAAATACAATCGGATTTGGTGCCATTTTCATCAGGTATTCCGCTTTCAGAGCACCGGCAACCGATAACCCCAGGAACATGTCGGCACCATCCAGTGCTTGTTCGAGGGTGTCGATTTCATGATCAGTAACAAATTCGGCTTTATATTTATTGATATCTGTACGTTTTCGATTCAGCACGCCTTTACTGTCGAGCATTATAATGTTCTCTTTTCGTGCTCCCAGCTTTACATAAAGTTTGGTGCATGAAATTGCCGCCGCTCCGGCACCATTGACGACAATCTTCATGTCTTCAATTTTTTTACCTGTAATAACAAGGGCATTCAGCAGACCGGCAGAAGTAATGATGGCCGTTCCATGCTGATCGTCGTGCATTACCGGAATATCGAGTTCGGCTTTCAGGCGTTCTTCAATTTCAAAACACTCCGGAGCTTTGATATCTTCCAGGTTTATTCCACCAAAAGTGGGTGAAATTGCTTTTATGGTCTGTATTAGTTTTTCAACATCTTTTTCGTTCACTTCGATATCGAAAACATCAATATCGGCAAAAATCTTAAAAAGCAGGCCTTTGCCCTCCATCACAGGCTTTCCGGCTTCGGCACCTATATCACCTAATCCCAGGACCGCCGTTCCGTTTGATATCACTGCCACCAGGTTTCCTTTGGCCGTGTATTTATATACATCTTCGGGATGAGCCTGAATTTCGAGGCATGGTTCCGCCACTCCCGGTGAATAGGCGAGCGAAAGATCCCGTTGTGTACTGTGGGGTTTGGTAGGAACTACTTCAATTTTGCCGGGGCGCCCTTCAGAGTGATAGGATAGAGCATTTTTTCGAATGAGAGTTGTCATGATAACTTTTTGTTTATCAAAATAATAAATCAATATTTGTACCTAATCAGCCTACTCAAAAGGCATTTTTGCCACAGATTACGCCGATTTCACAGATTAAAACTGCGTTTAGCAGTTTTTTATATGAAATTTGATCATACGCTAGCTTAATTTATCTGCGCAATTTGTGTAATCTGTGGCAAATATTTGTTTGTCAATGTTTTAAATGAACTGATTAGTTACCAATATTTTTTTGTACTGCAAAGTAACAAACAAAAGAGTGGTTTATACTCGTTATTCTTGATAAAACTTTCTTTTCGCACACAATTTGAACTCTGTCTAAATTACCAGCAGAAGCATATTGAGCATCAGGAATATCCTATCCTCGATGCTGGTTATTTTGCCATAATTACCCGACTACAGCCCTGTTTTATTATTCCTCTTTAATTGTTACTTTTGCATCCAGACTTAGGAGGTTATCGGTAAAGAACGGGGCCCAAAAATCTGTATTCAATATTGCTTACCTTGCCCGAAACCATGCCTCCTACAATATTAACTATCCTCTAAGCCTTTCATTTTCAATCTGATAAACCTTATGTATTCCTTTATTGAAGGTAAAATAGCTGACCTTAATCCTACTACTGCCGTGTTGGCTTGCCAGGGAATAGGATATTCGATCAACATTTCGCTTAACACCTATACCCAGATCCAGGGAAAAGAATCCTGCCGTTTGCATACACACCTTGTTGTACGTGAAGATGCCCTTATACTTTATGGTTTTGCGGATGTAAGCGAAAAGCATGTTTTTCAGCAGCTGATTTCTGTGTCAGGCGTCGGACCGAATACAGCCCGGCTCATTTTATCCTCACTTACCTCAGCCGAAGTGGCAGAAGCTATTGCCAGTGAAAACGTTAAATTGCTGCAATCCATCAAAGGTATCGGTGGCAAATCCGCATTGAGGATAATTATTGATCTGAAGGATAAAATCATGAAGGATCTGCCGGCGGGCGAAAATTTAATGTCAGCGCACAATACGGGCAAACATGAAGCGTTATCTGCATTAGTAATGCTAGGCTTTAACAGGCCCGTAGCCGAAAAAGCACTGGATCAGGTTATTAAAGCTAACGGAGGAGTACTGCCGGTTGATCAATTAATTAAAAATGCGCTGAAAATTCTCTGATCAGGAAATTCAGCGCTACTTTTATTGAAATTTTAAAAAATAAAACTAATCGGCTAACTAGTACTTGTTGGCAGTTAAAGATAAAGAATCCAGCGGTTTGAAGAGATATATCAAATACATATCCAGGCTTTCTTTCTTTACTATACTTATATCTCTCGTCTGGGGTGTGAGTGCATCCATTGGTTTATCTCCTAACGACCTTCAACAGGGCCACTATATTGCTCCTCCTGATTCTGCGGGTCCCGATACCACGCTACGTTTCCCAATTCCTGAAAGTAAGAATCCTTACGATGTTGCTCCTTCCGGTGGTTTATACCTTAAAAATCCATCCAACCTGAAAGAGGACGTTACCTATGATCCTAAAAATAATGAATATACTATAACTAATAAAATAGGCACACTCGATTATCGCAATCCTGCCTCTTTTTCGTTCGACGAATACCGGAAATATGATACGCGACGGGCTTTGGACAGCTACTGGCAGGAACGCGCTAACAGTTCCTCGGGCGCAACAAGGCTTGGAGTCATTCCCCAGCTGCGGGTTGGTGGCGAACTTTTCGACCGCGTTTTCGGTGGAAATACCATTGATATCAAGCCACAGGGAAGCACTGAACTTACATTCGGCGTAATCTCCAACCGCCGCGATGATCCCTTTATCAGCCAACGTTTGCGGCGAACTACAAATTTCGATTTCGATATGAAAATTCAGATGAGTCTTCAGGCAAAAATCGGGGATAAAATTGAATTCAATACCAATTACAATACGGAAGCAACTTTCGACTTTGAAAATAAACTGAAGCTGAAATACGAAGGCAAAGAAGACGAAATTATCAAACTAATTGAAGCCGGCAACATTAATATGCCGATCAACAGCACGCTTATAACAGGCAGCCAGAGTCTTTTCGGGCTTAAAACCCAGCTGCAGTTTGGCAAAGCTACCATAACCAGCGTGTTTTCGCAACAACAGAGCCAGGTTCAGAATATCACCGTTCAGGGTGGCGCGCAGACACAGAAATTCTCGACCCGTGCTCTTGATTATGAAGAAAACAGGCACTTTTTCATCGGGCAATACTTTCGCAACGAGTACGAAGGCGCTCTTGCAACGCTTCCTGTAATCACATCAAATATCAATATTTCGAAAATTGAAGTCTGGATAACCAATATAGGTGCAGCTATTACTGAGAACAGGAATATCATAGCATTTCAGGATGTGGGCGAAAGCAATCCGTATAATTCTACTATTAACCCAACATCACAACAGCGCTATCCGGATAACGAATCAAACGATCTTTTCCATCAGATTGATACAACCAAAGTAAGGGATATCAATCTTGCCTCCGAATATCTGATCAGCGCCAAAGGATTTACTCCCGGAATAGATTTCGAAAAAATTGAAAGCGCCAGGAAACTCAGCAGTTCCGAGTTCATGTATAACAGCCGTTTAGGATTTATTTCGCTTAACACCACAATAAATCCCGACCAGACTCTTGCTGTAGCCTATCAATATACAATTCTGGGCGATAGTAAAGTTTACCAGGTAGGAGAGTTTTCCGACCAGGGAATTCCAACTAAAAGCTGCCTGATGGTTAAGTTGCTGAAAAGTACAGCTACCAATACTCATGTTCCTTTATGGAACCTGATGATGAAGAATGTTTACAACCTGGGCGCTTATAATGTTAACAGCGAAGATTTTTTATTCAATATACTGTATACAGGTAACAGCAATGCGGTCCCTACCGGTTTTTTTGAGAATGCACCCACATCAATTAAAGGCATCCCGCTTATCCAGGTATTCGGATTGGATAAACTCGATCAGCAATTAAACCCTCCTCACGACGGGATTTTCGACTTTATCGACAACGCGGCACGAAACGGAGGTACTATACAGGCATCGAACGGAAGAGTGTTTTTCCCGGTGCTGGAACCTTTCGGAAGTTACCTTCGGACAAAACTCAATGATAAAGTGTTTGCCGACAAATATTGCTACGATTCGTTGTACAGCATGACAAAAACAGGCGCGCAGCAATACCCTGACAAGAATAAATACCTGATGGAAGGTCAATATAAATCGGAGTCAGGATCGGATATATCGTTAAACGCCATGAATGTGCCGCAGGGATCAGTGAAAGTAACCGCGGGTGGGGTGCAACTTGCTGAAAACGTTGACTATACAGTGGACTACACGCTAGGGCGGGTGAAAATCATCAACGAAGGCATACTCAACTCAGGTACGCCTATTAATATTCAGCTCGAAAACAACTCCATGTTCAATGTCTATAGCCAGACTTTACTCGGAACGCATGTTGATTACAAAGTGAATAAAGACCTGCTTTTAGGCGCTACCATACTGAACCTTTACGAAAGACCAATCACAACAAAAACCAATTATGGCGATGAGCCTATAAACAACACAATATGGGGAGCCAGCATTAATTATCAGAAACAATCAGGATTAATTACTAAGCTACTTGACAAACTTCCGTTTTATAGTACCAAAGTGCCTTCCAAACTAAGAGTTGACGCTGAATTTGCCCAGTTTATCCCCGGGCATTCGCGCGCGGTTGGCAAAACCGGGACTTCATACATCGATGATTTTGAAGGAGCTAAATCCACTATTTCGCTTACCAATATTGCTTCCTGGTCCATTGCCAGTACGCCACAGGGACAAACTACTACTCTCATGTTTCCCGAAGCAGCCACCGGTACCCATTTGGCTTATGGTTACAACAGGGCTATAACAGCCTGGTACACAATAGATCCATCAGTTTTTTACGAAAAATCGAATTCACGCCGCCCCGCGGGTATCGACAATGATGAGCTTTCAAAAAATTCGGTCAGGGCTATTTATGAAAGTGAACTTTTCCCCCGTAAGGATAATACGTACAATAATCTGCCGCTTAACCTGAATATTTTCAACCTTGCATATTTCCCTGATGAGCGTGGGCCCTATAATTACGATGTTAATGGGAAACCAGGATTTTCGAAAGGGATAAATGCAGAGGGCAAACTCAATGATCCAACTTCACGTTGGGGTGGAATAATGCGTAAAATGGAAACCTCCGATTTTGAGGCGGCAAATGTTGAGTATATTACTTTCTGGCTGATGGATCCATTTTCAGAGTCACAAACGATATTGGGTCAGCAAGGTGGTAATTTGTATTTTAACCTTGGTGACATTTCCGAAGATATTCTGCGTGATGGCCGTAAATCATACGAAAACGGGCTTCCTACTTCAGAAATAATAACGGATGTTGATACAACCGACTGGGGCAGGGTCCCAACTCAGCAGGCACTTACACAGTCGTTCGACAGCAAGGTGGAGTCGCGGCAGTTCCAGGATGTAGGATACGACGGATTACGTACTGTTGACGAACAGACATTCTTTGATAAATATCTTCAGGATATTATCACAAATATTGGCGCAGGATCAAATGCTTATGTGCAGGCTGATGCCGACCCATCATCCGATAACTTTCACTCTTTCGTAGGTGGTGATTACGATAGTGATCCAAGCGGCAAATACAACAGCGTTGTGGAGCGATATAAACTATATAACGGCCCCGATGGCAACTCCCCCGCAAACACAGATAATAATTCAAATAATATCGGGCAGCGCAATCCAAATGTTGAGGATTTAAATAACGATAATACCCTCAGCGACCAGGAAAGATATTTCCAGTATGTAATACACCTTAAACCTGGTGAAATGAAGGTTGGAACGAATTATATTACTGACGTGATTGACTCAAGAGGAACAGTTGACCTCCCGAAGGGTGGTGATAAGGGCGGTTCGTTATGGTACCAGTTTAAAATCCCTGTCCAGCAACCGGATAAAGTAGTCGGCGGCATACAGGATTATAAATCGATACGGTTTATGCGCATGTTTTTTAAAGACTGGGATACCGCGGTTGTTTGCCGGTTTGCGTCTTTCGAGCTGGAACGCGGCGAATGGCGAAAATACAACAACAGCTTGTTAACTCCTGGCGAATATGTACCGGACCCAAACCAGGATGGGACAACTTTCGACATTTCGACGCTTAGCTATGAAGAAAACTTTAACAGGGCAAATGTTGCCTATCGTACACCCCCCGGCATTGAACGCGAAATAAATGCTGCAAGCACTAATTACGCTCAACTTAATGAGCAGGCGATGGTACTTAAAACCTGTAACCTGCTGGATGGCGATGCCCGTGGAGCATATAAAACGACCGACTTTGATTTCCGAAATTACAAGAACTTAAAAATGTACGTTCATGGTGAAAAATCAATTAAAGAGAAGGACCTCCAGGCAGGTGATCTGACAGCATTTGTAAGGTTTGGCTCCGATTTTACTACCAATTATTATGAATATGAAATCCCGATCACTTTCACTGAATGGGCTGATAACTGGCCTGATACCCCGGAAAACCAAAACCTGATATGGCCGGAAGCTAATATCATGGATATTGAACTGGCTAATCTGGTCGCGGCAAAAACAGCCCGTAACAACGCTATGAACAGTTCCGAATCAGTTATCACCCTGGTTACCCCTTACACTATAGCAGATCCAAACAATCCAAAAAATAAGATCACTATTGTTGGATCTCCCAGCATGAGCGATGTAAGAACTATGTTGATTGGCGTCCGGAATCCGAAGCGGAATCCGAATAAACCCGGTGATGACGGACAGGAAAAATGTGCTGAAATCTGGATAAATGAACTGCGTCTCACCGATTTTAACGAAAAATCAGGATGGGCAGCCAATGCCCGTTTAGCTTCTAATCTTGCTGACCTTGGAAATGTAATGATTTCAGGAGCCTACAGTTCGGCGGGATTCGGAAGCATCGAAAAGAAAGTGAACGATCGGCAGAAAGAAGCTATAAGCCAGATTGATGTCGCGACAAACCTTGAACTCGGGAAATTCCTGCCCGAAAAATCAGGCATCCGTATTCCTATGCATTACGATTACTCTCAAACAGTAAGTAATCCGCAATATAATCCCCTTGATCCGGATGTGCTGTATTCCGAACAAACCAAGGACATGTCGAAACACGAAAAGGATTCATTGAAACAGCTTACAACAGATGTAACCAAACGGCAGAACCTTAACTTTATGAATGTGCGTAAGGACAGGGTTGGCGCTGCTCAAAAACCTCAACTCTGGGATATCGAAAACCTTGACCTTTCGTATGCCTACTCCGAAATTACGCATCATAATACTGACATTGAATCCTATAAACAAAAAACCTACCGTGGAGGACTTGGGTATAATTTCACGGTAAATCCTAAAAATATCAAACCTTTTCAAAAGGTTGTAAAGTCAAAATCACTGGCTGTTATCCGCGACTTTAACTTCTATTTTCTCCCTAAGTTGCTATCGTTCCGTACTGATATGTACCGCGATTATGAAAAGAAGCTGCTTCGAAACAAAAGTGCGGCTCTTATCATACTCGAACCCAATTATACCAAACATTGGGATTGGAACCGTATTTACGATGTGAAATATGATTTTTCCCAATCCTTAAAATTTGACTACAGCGCCAATGTTAACGCATATATACAGGAACCGGCCGGCGGATATGAGAAACAAAAAAGCAATTACGAAAGTTATCGCGATACGGTATGGAATTCCATTAAAAATTTCGGTTCAACTAACAAATTCAACCAGTCAGCTAATATTAATTATACGGTTCCGTTTAATAAAATTCCTATACTCAATTGGGTAACGCTCAATGCCCGCTATGGTTCAAAGTACCGTTGGGAAGCTTCGCCAATATCTTTACAGGAGCGATTTGGAAATACCATCGAGAATTCACGCGATATACAGTTAAACGGCGGATTGAGGATGTCTACACTATACGATAAGGTTCCTTTTCTGAAGAAAGCGCGCCTCGAATTGCAAAGTAACAGCCAATCACAGCCAGGCAGATTACCCGGCCGCGATATGGAAAATCCGAAAGGGAAAGAAAAAGACGCTAAACCTGAACAGGCTAAAAAGCCGGGGAAAAATGCCGCTAATGCTGATAGCCTGGATATTCCCAAGAAAAATTATCTGAAAATTATCGGGAATTATTCATTGGGGGTATTAACATCCGTTAAAGACGTCAACTTTACATATTCTAAGTCGAACGGAATCATATTGCCGGGATTTACGCCCGAACCAGGGCCCTTAGGCAATAGCTGGAATATAGATGCTCCAGGGCTGGGCTTTATTTTTGGAAGCCAGAAAGATATTAAATACCTGGCTGCCACTTCGGGATGGTTAACTACGGATACCTTGCTAAATAATCCATACATTACCAGGTCAACGGAAAATTTTACATTCCGTTCAACCCTGGAACCGGTGAAGAACTTTAAAATTGATATAACTGCTGACCGCGCGTATGCAACTACCTACACCGCATATTTCAAAGCCAACAGCAGCGGGAATTTTCAGGAACCGACAGCACCGCAGGATAGGGGTAATTTCAGTATGTCATTTATTATGTTGTCAACGGCTTTTAAGAAAGATAACAAGGATAATCAGAACCCGGTTTTTGAACAGATGCTTTCATACAGGAAAACAATGGCAGAAAGGCTGGCAAGCGAAAATCCTAACTCAGTCGGCGTTGATTCACTTGGTTTTCCTAACGGTTATGGCCCTACCCAGCCACAGGTTATGCTGGCTGCTTTTATGGCTGCTTATAGTGGCAAAGATCCGAATAAGGTTAAATTTAATGCTTTCCCCAAAATCCCTTATCCTAACTGGAGGATAACATACAATGCCAGCCAGGGAATTGCGGTGTTACGTAAATATTTCCAATCGTTCAATGTTTCTCACGCCTATCGTTCATCGTATTCGGTTGGTGGTTTCCTTACCGATATTACTTATGGCGCGGATGCTGACGGTTTCCCTGCCGCGCTTGATAACGCAAGAAACTTTATCCCCGAAAAACGGATGGATGTTATTACTGTTACCGAACAGTTCGGTCCGCTTATCGGCATAGATGTAACCATGAAAAACAGTATGCTTGCCCGCTTCGAATACAAGAAAACCAGAAACCTGTCATTAAGCTTTGTTAACAATCAGCTCACCGAAATGCGAAGCAATGAATTGGTAATCGGAACAGGATACAGGTTTAAAAGCGTTCCGTTTAAGGTACGATCACTGGCAACCGGTAAAACTGTTAAAATGAAGAGTGACCTCAATATAAAACTTGACTTTTCCATCCGTGACAATAAAACGATACTTCGCCGTATTGAAGAAAACAACAACCAGATTTCAACAGGAACCAGGGCAACTTCTATTAATTTTTCGGCGGATTACATGGTGAGCCAGAAACTGAATGTACGCTTATTTTACGATCAAACCATCAACAAACCACATGTGTCAGCTCAGATACCTACTTCCAATGTCAATGCAGGTTTATCTCTCAGGTTTACGCTGGCGCAATAGAAGGGTTTAATCGTTTCGTGTTTAAGAGTTTCATGTTTCAATATCAAATTCCTGCCCCTGGAATCCGTAACATTGAACCTCAATCTTACCGGCAGTGAAGTGGCATTTGGTTCTTATTTCCTGGTTCTTGGAATTTGAGACTTGGATTTTGATTCTTTTATTCAGAATCATTCTATTTTGAAAATACTTGGTTGTGGATTGTCTACAATGTGTACTTTTGACCTTGAAAAAAAACATAACAATGAATATCCCAGAAAATCTATATTACACCAATGATCATGAATGGATCAAGGTTGAAGGCAATACCGGCATAATTGGTGTTACCGATTTTGCACAGCACCAGTTAGGCGACATCGTATTTGTAGATGTAGCTACAGTTGGTGAAACATTGGCCGAAGGCGATACTTTCGGAACTATTGAAGCAGTGAAAACCGTTTCTGATTTATTTATGCCTGTTGATTCAGAAGTAATTGAGTTTAACGAAGCGCTTAACAATGAGCCTGAACTCATCAACAAAGATCCTTATGAAGCTGGCTGGATCATTAAAGTAACTATAGCCAGCACATCAAAACTATCGGAACTTCTCACTGCCGAACAATACAAAGCATTAGTTGAGGCTTAAACGTTTCTCTTGTGCCAGGTAACAATTGCCTGTAAATTTCCTGAATCAACACTTGCGCCGGCAGGATGCGGGTGTTGATTTTTTACATATCAGGTTTTAGATTATAAAAAGTTCAGGCTGAATTAACTATGGAATTATTGTAATTTAGCAGTGTCTTAGCATAAGACGTAAGTAACACAACCATAATCACATAGGTAATGGAACTCAAGAAATCAGCGAAAGCAGATCTGGAAAATAAGAAAGGAATATTCCTTCAGATAGGCCTGATATTTTCCATGGCTGTTACCTTATTTGCTTTTGAGTGGAAAAGTTACGATACACAGGATTACACCACGTATAGCACCCAGAGAGTTAGTACCGATGTTGAAGAACTGGTACAGATCACCCAGCAGAATATACCTCCGCCGCTGCCTGCACCACCCCTTCCGTCAATAGTCCTGAATATAGTTGAAAACACTGCCCAGATTAATGATGATATTTCCATTGATGCCGAAGCCGACGAAAATACCCAGGTAGACGGATATAAAGGCAATACTGTCATTAAGCAAGATGATGAATCCGAAGTTAATGAACAGGAAATTTTTCTGGTTGTCGAAAATGTACCTGCTTTCCCCGGGGGTGATTTAGCCATGAAAAAATTCCTTCAGGACAATATCAGATACCCGATTATGGCAAATCAAAGTGGTATTCAGGGTACTGTTCATGTCACTTTTGTGATTGAGCGCGACGGCTCTGTGACGGATGTTAAAATTCTGCGGGGAATAGGCGGTGGATGCGATGAAGAAGCTCTGCGTGTAGTAAGGAATATGCCCAGGTGGGAACCAGGTAAACAGCGTGGCAAACCCGTGCGGGTACAGTATCATATGCCGCTCAAATTTACCCTTTCCGGCTGAAGCCCAAAAACACATTCTAACCCATCCCCTGCCGGATGGGTTTTTTATTATCACTTATCAACATTTGATTGTAGTTTCTATATCGCTCGTATTTTTACACCATCATTTCCATAAAACTTATTACTAACCAATCCCATCCAACTCATGAAAATACCAGTTGCCATCCTGATTGTGTTGTTATTTATAGCCTCAGTAAAGGCTCAGAACCTGCAGGTCCATTACGATTTCGGCGAAAACCGTAAATTGGTGACCTCCACCGTCGAAATGTTTAAGTCCGATAAATGGGGAAGCACATTCTTCTTTATCGATATGAATTACGACACCAAAAACGCTAAAACCGTTAGTTTGGCTTACTGGGAAATAGCGCGTGCATTTAAACTTGGCGAAAGCAAATTATCAGCACATGTGGAATACAATGGAGGCCTTTTTCAGTTTGATGCTACCCCTATTAATGGAGCATTTTCTATCAATAATGCATGGTTGGGAGGTTTGGAATATGGTATCAACAATGCTGATTTTACAAAGGGAATCAGTTTGCAGGTGCTTTATAAGTACATAAAAGATAAGAATGATGCATCCTTTCAACTTACCACTGTTTGGTATATGCACATGCTGAATAAGAAACTGACTTTTAACGGTTTTGCTGATTTCTGGCGGGAGGATAATGATTTCGGCACTATAGAAAAGCCAAACGTTAAGAAGTTCGTATTCCTTACAGAACCACAACTATGGTATAACGTAACTAAAAATCTTTCTTTAGGATCGGAAATTGAAATAAGTTCAAATTTCTCAGGAAATGAAGGATTTATGGTTAACCCAACCCTCGCGGGTAAATGGAAATTTTAATCTCTAAAAAAGAAAAAGTATGATAAACGCAATCGATAAATACTTTAGCCTTAAGGCAAATAAAACAAATATACGTACCGAAGTAATAGCAGGTATTACCACCTTTGTTACGGCAATGTATATCATTGTTGTTAATCCGGCTATTCTTACCGCAACAGGCCTTCCGTTTAATGCTGTGCTTACGGCAACGGTTATTCTCAGTGCTTTTTGTACTATAATGATGGGTTTATACGCAAACAACCCTATCCTGGTTGCTCCAGGGATGGGATTAAATGCGTTCTTTACCTTTTCGGTTGTACTGGGCATGAAAGTTCCGGTTGAAACTGCACTTGGAGCTGTATTCTGGGCAGGGGTTTTCTTTTTCCTGCTTTCCATTTTCAATGTTCGTACACTTATTGTAAAATCCATTCCAAAACAAATCAGGTATGCCGTTGCCGCAGGTATAGGTTTATTTATAACCCTTATCGGTTTTGCCGATGCCAAGTTTATTATATCTAAAGGCACACCCGTATTAGGCATGGCCCCGTTGGATATGATTGCTCTCACGTTTGTCGTTGGTTTGATTATCACATCAATACTAGTTGCGAAAAACATTAAAGGCTCCTTAATAATCGGGATCATTATTACAACCATACTCGCCATTCCCATCGGACGCTTTTATGGTGATGCTTCTGCTGTTAATTTTGGCTTACCTACGTTTGTTTCGTGGAAAGGTGTTTTTGCAGCTCCTGATTTCAGCCTGATAGGAAAACTTGACCTTATTGGATCGTTAAAGTGGTCGATCTTCCCTATAACCTTTGCTATTCTGTTTACCGATATGTTCGACAGTCTTTCCACATTTGTGGGAGTTGCTGAAGCAGCCAACCTGGTTGATGAAGACGGTGAACCGCGTAATATCAAGCAATCGCTTATTGTTGATGCAGTTGCGACAGGTTTGGCCGGTGTTTTAGGAACTTCTTCGGGTACTGCCTATATCGAGTCGGCAGCCGGTGTTCAGCAAGGTGGGCGAACAGGTTTAACCGCATTGGTTGCGGGAGTGCTCTTTATCCCATTCATGTTTTTATCACCGTTATTATCAATAGTTCCCATGATAGCCACAGCCCCTGCTCTTATACTTGTTGGGGTATTTATGCTGAAACCAGTTTTGAAAATCAACTGGTCCAATATGGACGACGCTATTCCTGCTTTCCTTGCCATGGTTATGATTCCATTTACATTTTCGATCACACAGGGAATTATATGGGGATTCCTCAGCTGGACCCTGATAAAACTGGCAATGGGAAAATACAAGGAAATTTCAGTTACGCTGATCGTTATCGATATTCTTTCAGTACTGCTTTTGCTGTCGATGGTATAGTAAATAGCTTTTAGATGAGGGAAAGTCTGGTTATGCTTATAGCCATACTTTTTTTGACTTTCATTAAAAAATATTTTGTGACAAACCGATAATAACAAAGAACATTTGCCAGTAGAGTAGAGCGGGAAGGATAAAAGCACCTTCCCTGCCCCCTCGTCAAACCGTACGTGCGGTTTTCCCGCATACGGCTTTCCTATAAACTTCTTCATTTGCATTCACAAGCGAACCTTTTGTAGTACAAATTT
>CAIRMR010000111.1 GCA_903879715.1 uncultured Bacteroidales bacterium | reverse complement strand
TTTACCACATTGCGGCTTAAAACCAGAATAACTTTTTTTGACCTTGTTAAGGAGGTCAAAAAGTTATTTCCGGTTTTGTCCGAGAAACAAAACATATCTTAACTTTGACTTAAAGCTGTCCTAAGATTGGGGAGTACTGTAATAGGTTGGCGACGATTAAACCCGAAAGAAAATAAGGGATGAACTGTTTTTCAATTATGTTTGTAATTAATCTAAAATACACCGAACGGAAAACCCAAAACTTTTAGGCCCTCCACCTTCATTAATTTGGGAGGAATCTTAATATAGGTTCCAGCAGACACCATTAGATACATATGTGGATAAAGAGGAACTCCAAATATTGGTCAGCTGATACTGGAAGCGAAACTCGCCCGATCCCCTACGGCTACCGGCAGGAAGAGCAGAAAACCCATAAGTGTTTGTACCCTTATATCCAGTTTGCCAACCTGTTGTGTTTTTTAATAATTGGCCGGCAGACCAGGGTACTTGTACTGACTAAAAATATGTCAGTAAGGATAAAGCATAAGATTATATTACCACGCGAAGGGAAAACCTTCGGTGAGAAAAGTTCGCGCGGTAGCTGGGACATTTGGCTAAATTGTAGAATCCGTAAAATTAATAAATAAGGAAGAAAATGAAAATGATATTCTTGGAGGTTTGCGAGGTGGATTTTACTTTTTTGCAAATGCATTCCGTGGAAAAAGCAACAAGAATACACAAAAACGATGTTGGTGATTTAAAACGCAGAAATTAACTTAATTCAAAATCGAATGACTCTTAATTAAACATTGATATTATTATCCGCGTGCATCTACCGGTAGATGCACGCGAAGGAGGAACGCAAAAATAGCAGGATAATCTAATCCTTGACGCATCTAACAGACAATCCTTGAAGTTTATTGAAGTTTGACCTAAAACTTTGGTTGGTGCTGCTAAAAAGGTACCGCGTCCATGCTTTGTCAGTTGTACCTTCTGTTGAACTCCACCATTCTCCTACGTCACGCACATTCATAAACGTTCCAAAACTTGCCCGATAACCGCCAGGAAGCGCTGTAAAACCAGTTTCATTGGTAGCCCCGGTATTAGGACTCAACCAATGAGTACTACCAGCCTCTTTTAGTTTGGCTCCAACGAGAATTTCTCCTCCCAGAAATGTTATAAGAGTTGTCCAATCAGCATCGCTAGATACATGCCAACCAGCAGGGGCAAGTTTTCCAGTATTTACAGTAAACCAGTTATAAAGAGCGCCATAGATATTTTTGTATGCGGCATCTTTGTTGTACCAACAATAACCGGGAGTACTTAAATTTCTCCAGGCGACGCTATCCTGCGCAGGAGGTATTGGTGTGCCATCATTGTATTTGGTGGTTTTTAAATTCTCTACCATCCATATCTGTGTGCCGATTTTTATCGTGTTATAGGTATTTCCGTCACTATCGGATACTTTTCCAAAAAAAGTTGAAAAACTAAACTGTGCGCCATAAGATGTAATATCATTATTTGTAGCATAAGCTCTTACATAATATGGTGTGTTAGCAGTTAAACCAGATAAAGCACTTGTAAAACTGCCAGCTCCACTGCCATTAATGGTAAAGCTGTTGGCCAAAGTAGGGTTCGGCGATGTGCTGTAGCAAACACCACGGGCAGTTACCGGTGAACCTCCAATATCAGTAACATTGCCGCCGGCAGTGGCTGAGTTAATATTAATATCCTTAACATCGCTAGTGATAACTGATGGTGGTGGTGGACCTTGTTTTACACAACGTATAGAATAACCATAATCCTTTTGTTCAGAGCGATCAGTAGAAATGGAAACATTGTAGTAGAATGTACCATTGTACAAAGTCCCATTGTTTAAATGGCATAAATAAGCGGTAGAATAATATTCTGTAGAACTCCACCATGAAGCGTCCTCGCCAAGGAAACTAAAGAAGCCCAGGTAGGCAATGTCTGTACGATCCCCAGCCGGAAGTGCAGTAAAACCAGACAGATTAGTTGCATCTATATTTGTAGTATTCCAATGTGCTGTTCCTGATTCTTTAAGTTTGTTAGCGGCTAAGGCTGAAGTGCCTAAAAAGGTTATGAGTGTATTCCATTCTTCCTGGCTGGGTATATGCCAACCTGCAGGTGATAGTTTGCCTGTACCTATTGCATGCCAGTTGTAAAGAGCGCCATAAATATTTTTATTTGAAATATTGTTATTGTACCAGCAAAAAGCGGGAGTTCCGCGATTAGACCATAATGAAATATCGGGTGCATTGGGGATACTTTCGCCATCATTGTACTTCGTGGTTTTCAGGTTTTCAACCATCCATTCCTGTGTTCCTATTATTATAGTGTTATAAACATTGCCCTCAATATCAGTTACAGTGCCTGAAAAGGTTTTAAATAAAAAGACATCACCATACCCTGTGCCAACGCTATTAGTTGCATAAGCTCTTGCATAATAAACAGTTGTTGGGCTTAATCCAATAATATCAGCACTAAAACTGCTTGTTCCATTTCCGTTTGAAGTTTTGTTGTCAACAATTGTTGGATTAGGTTTGGTACTCCAACAAATACCCTTTGTCGTTATAGTTGATGCTCCGTCATCGGAAATTGATCCCCCCATTGTGGCTTTGTTTGTTTTAATATTACTGGCAACTGTTGTTGTTAAAATTGGCACGACAGCAACATTTGTTTTAAATGAAAGAATTTTACCATAACCTGTCCCTGCACTGTTTGTGGCATAAGCACGCAAATAAAATGTTGTATTTGGGCTTAATCCTGATATATTGCTGATGAAACTAGCAAGATTTAAAATATCATTGGTTTTAGCATCACTAATTGATGGTTCTTGATTTGTACTCCAGCATATACCCCTGGAAGTTATAGCGGAACCGCCATCACTTCGAACCTGGCCGCCACACTTTGCTGAAATTCTGGTAATGTCTTGAACCGGAGTGGTATAAACTACTGGCAGGACAGCGTTTAAATCTATATCACTCACGCATCTTATAGAAAATCCGGATTCCTTTAAATCATTGTACTTGGTTAATCCTGAGCTTATGTCAGTCATTTTATTGACATTAGCATTAGGTATTGAAAACTCAGTCGAAGTCCACCAACTGGTTAAACTTTCAATGGAAGAGTATTTTCCTGTTCCATCACGCTTTCCAGCTGGAAGAGCAGTAAAACCAGATTCATTAGTTGTTCCTGAAGAACCGTATTTCCAATGAGAGTTCCCATATTCTTTTATTTTATTAGCGATGAGATCATTTGCCAGGTTGTTATTAAGTGTTTCCCACTCGGCAACACTTGAAATATGCCAGCCAACTGGAGCTATTTTACGACTGTCGAGTACGGCATGCCAATTGTACAGTTTTCCATATATTGCACTATATTCAATACGGTTGTCATAATCACAATAAGCGCCTGTTCGAAGTCCGCTCCATTGTGTATTATCAATGACATTGGGTATTAGTTCGCCATTTCGATATTTAGTGGTTTTCAGGTTTTCAGCCATCCAAATTTTAGTTCCTATTTGCACTACAGGGTAATTATTTCCATTGGCATCGGTGCAGGCAACAAATTTAAACGTAATCATTTTACTGCCCGTGGGAACATCTGTAACAATTGTACTATATTTTCCAGATAAACTTTGATAGAGCAAAAGGTCTCCTTCTGAATATGCCATTGCAGTTGATGCTTCCCTGCTTTTCAACCCGGGACTTTTTGTAGTTGATTCAGATGAAAGATATTCAATACTTGACTTGCTTTGTAAATTATTTAAGCTAATGAGTTTTTTGGAATAGTTATAACTTTTCCCGCTTACTTTGATAATATAAATACCATTATTAAGACCGGAAATGCGAAAACTGTGGGAACCGGGTGTAAGTAATTTGCTAATCTTATAAATAGTTTTTCCAGACAAATCAAAAACACAAACAACTGCATTACCATTTTCAGGTGTGACAAATGTTAAAAGTGCCTGACCTACCATTGGATTTGGATATAAATCCAAATTTTCTTTTGTCTTATCCAATTCACCAACTCCCACCATTTGTACTAAATGTAAAATGTCACCTCCGTTTAAAGTAACAGTAGCACCACTTGTCAGGTTATTGACTTTTATAGATCCTATTACCGATGTCGCACCTGCACCTGCAAAATTTATCAGATAATCCTGGGCCTGAATTTTTAATACTGCGAGCAATACAAAAATAAAAATGATTGATTTTTTCATAAATAATTATTTAATTATGATGTTAATGGCTAAATTTATTGATAATTACTGTAAAATGCAGGTAAAGATAGTTAATAAAAGTTCTTTTTGAATCTGGCAACAAAATTGTTTTTTTATATTACTATTTATTCCAATATATTGGGAGGATTGAACGATACTGAAACTTCCGCCTTTGTAAAAATAATTTACGAATTAGCAAAAATTACATAAAGTAGATTCATATACTTGCTCTAAAAGCGGAAATGCGCCAGAAACAGCAATAAAATATATGTTCTGAACAGTATTTGTCCACACATGTAAGAAAATAAGATTTGAGTGAACGGAGCTACATACGCTCGCCAGCGAGGGAGAGGATTTCTAAATTTAAAATTTTTAAAATTTGAGGCAGGCTGTGAAATCATACCGGCATGCGCTACAAAAGCGCGCCAGCAGGGATTGTACTAGTATTTATTAAAAATATGCAAGCATGGATAAAGCAGTAGATTAGGTTACCACGTTAAGGGATTACTTTCGGTGAGAAAAGTTCGCGCGGCAGCGGGGAAATACTCAAGAACAACACGGCAAGAACTTGTAAAACTGCGTTAAGGATTGAAGCGGAAATCCTTTTGTTGCGTTAGGTTCTTAGTGTGCATGGCAAAAAGATTGCAGCGGAAAGCCTGACCGAGGCACAGCAGTAAGACGAGGGAACGCCCTAATGAATAGCTTAATAGGAATGTTTTATAATATGGTGGAAATCTACTACCATACGTTTCAAGCAATCATTCAGGATGCAAAAGGATTAATGTATTCTTCTTGCAAGGGCTTTGATGGAATCAGCGTCTAAACACAATTGTCGTTTTGATAAAAATGCCGGATGAAGTGTTAAGATATATTCCTTTTCGTCTTCCATTAAGAGGTCATAGAAATCCATTCCTTCAAAATTGCGTATGTATAAATCAGCCCCGGCATCGATCAATAATTTTACATCATCCAAACGGTGATATACTGCGGAAAACATAAGTGCTGTGTACCCAAAACTACTTTTAATATTTAAGTCAGTTAACGGGACTAACAAATTGTACTTTGCTTCATTCCAGCATACCATTGCGTCCAATAACGGAGTGTATCCGGAACGATGATTATGAAGGTTTGGATTTGCACCGGCTTCGATAAGCATTTTAACGATTTCAATGTGTTTTGCAATGTGAAGTGCAGTTACGCCATCTGAATCCTGTTTGTTTATTTCAACTGACAGATTCAATAGTTCATTTACCAGTGCAAAATTGCCATCCTTGCAAGCAAGATGCAACTGTGTTTTGCCATCGTAGTGGATGTAGGAAGGATCTACTATCATTTGAAATAGTGTTTTAGGAATGATTAAAATCTAATCAACATATTGATTACAATATAAGTACAAATAAAATAGAAACGGAAGATTGTGAGAAATTAAGGAGTTGAAGATATAAGAATTACGAATAATACAATTATTCGAATGCAGATGGGGACGATCATTTCTTTCCATGTGAATACTCTCCTTTCACCTGGATCTATTATCAGATGAAAAAAAGAAGAAAGTATATAACGCAAGCTGCGCTGAAAACGCGTTGCTCTGGATCGTTTAATTGGCATATAACAAAGTTAATTAAGAATTCTTTTACCTGGTAGTGTAAATTTGATGGCTAAAAAATGAACTACCCCGCGGCAGAGCAGCGGGGTATCAAAGCCTGTGGCAACTAGTCAAACAAACTTAGCTGTATCGCTCCTCTATAAATCTGTTTATACTCTTTGCCTAGTTCTTTCACATATTTTTGTATCACCGTTTCATTCCCATATTGTCCTACAGTATTGATATAGTATCCTGTTGTCCACAATGCTCCACCCCATAGCTTCTTCTTGATTGATGGATGCTCTCGAAACAACTCCTTTGCTGTTATGCTTTTTATTATTTGTACAATCCTTGATGGGGAAAGAACTGGTTCACCTTGTACTAAAAAATGAACGTGGTTTTCATCCGCTCCTATTTCAATAAAATTCATTTCGTACATCGCTCCTATCTTTAAATATACATTTTTCAACGTTTCTTCAACTTCGGAACTAAATACATCTCTTCTGTATTTCGCTGGACAAACAAGATGGTATAACAGCAAATTTTTGTTATGCCTTTTTATGATATGCTCACTCATATCACAAAATAATTCTTTTACCCCGTAGCAGAGCTACGAGGAATTCTTTCGATTAAAGCAATAATCAGTTTATTGAGAATAAAAAGTGGACTTTTTGATTTTTTGGGAACGAGGAAAAAAGAAAGGCGTCCCGTCCGTCGACCGACGAAACGAAACGCCTCTTTTATAAAGAAAAAAATAAGGCCCTTTATGTGGCTAAGAGCCAAGAGCATGGAGACGGGTGCTAAGAGTCAGGTGCTTTACGCTCTGCCCTTTCCCTCTGCTTGCCTATTTCTTAAACGTCACTTTTCCATTGTAAATCGCCTCGCCCATCGTTACACGGTAAATGTACATACCGCTTATGATGGTTTCGGGCCTGAACTCGGCTTGGTAGCTTACGCCGGCTTCAACCGGTTGTTCTAATATGGTTTTTACCAAGCGTCCAGTCATGTCGTACAAATCGATACGGGCATTTACGGCCTCAGGCGAAACAAACTCGAAACGCAACCTGTCGGAGAACGGGTTAGGATATACCTTTAAATCGGCATTCTCAACAACCGGCTTGATTGCAGTAGCAATATCTGTTGCGCTTTCCGCTGATTTTGTTGCACTTGACGGTAATACCTGGATATTTCCGCCGTCGAGATAAAGAACAGCGGTAGGATCTGGATTTGAAGCAGTGTAGGTGTTAGATGAATAAATCAGCACACCATTTTTATCCTTTACAGCTATACCAATCTGGTCGGCTGATGCAGCATCTTTCGAACAGGGTTCACCATTGTCGTAAACAGTAAGGATAACAGTACCGTTACCACTGCTCCAGCAACCATCACAAAGTTGTTTGATATTCACGTTTGTATAAGTGATCTGTGCTTTATACCTTGCGGGAGTAGTACCTGCAATTTTAGTAATGATAAGTGCACCGGCAGAATTTGATTTTGCCTGATACGAAATACCACTTTGCCTCCAGATGGTATTAAAATTACCTACCAGTTTTGTGTAACCTTTACTCCACTTGATATTGTAGCTAAAGTTGTTTTTGGTACCTGTAAAACCTTTTCGTACTCCCTGCGAATTTGGTCCTAAGATTAAATACCCACCACCGGCTGAAAAATCAGTACCTGGCATTGCAACAGTAACAACCGATTGCTGTTCATCGCAACTAGCATTGGTAAAGTAACCACCAATGGTCCAACTGACATCAATAATACTAGATGCCTGACCTGTCTTGATGATAACAGTTGCCGATTGGGTAAATGTTCCGTTGCTGTAAACAGGAGAGCCAATTAAACTTACGGTGGCATTGTCATCGGAAGAGCTTGCACTAAACGCGAATGTTATGTTGGATGGTGGATTAAAACCAATGAGTTTGCCATCCTGTTCTTGTGTAGCATAAACGCTTAATACTACGGTTGTGGTTAAAACACCCGGTGCTGAAGTATTGGCATAAACCTGTCCGGTGTAAGCGCCACATGCTTTTTCTTTGGTAATAATAAACGGATCGCTATCATTACTTTCCACATATGAACCATCTCCGGCAAAATTACTTAAAACAAAAACAGTTGCTGGACCTTGTGTAATTTTAAGTGTGGCAGTTGCAACTCCATTTGCATTGGTTGTTCCTGTAACAGCAGGTTGAGTACCTAGTTTGAATGAAATAGTTTTTCCTACAACAGGATTTCCATCAACATCAACCAAAGTAGCACTCAAATTGGCAACATCAGTGTATTGTGCAGTTAAATCGCCGTTGTAAGTTAAAGTTGTTGTGCGTTTGGTTACTGTTACAACTGTTGTGCAGGATGAAGTATTGTTATTTACATCAACGGCTGTCCAAACTATATTGTGAGTACCAACATTTAACTTAACTCCGGCAAGTGAAGCCAAGTTAGCGCTGGCTGCACCACCATCAATTGTATACTTCAACGAAGCTACGCCGCAAGCATCGCTTGCAGTTGCATCGAACTCGCTTCCAACTACAGTGTAGTAAGTCTGGTAAGGATCAACATACTTAGAGGCATTCGGTACGCAGGTTATATCTGGGTCAACATCGTCAATAACAGTTACGATAGCTGTGCAAGTTGAAACGTTATCGTTGTTGTCGGTAACGGTTAAAGTCACTGTATTTTCGCCAACTTCCGAGCAGTCGAAAGCTGTTTCGTCAAGTGTCATTGATTTGATACCGCTCGCGTCGGCAGAGCCATCGTTGATGTCAGCAACCTCAATGCTTCCTGCTCCTGTTGCATCCAGATAAACTGTAGCAGCTTTGCAGGTGGCAACCGGTGGAATGTTTTCTGATGCTGTAACTGTAACCGTTATTGTGGTATTGTCTGATTCCCCTTGATTATCGGTAACAGTTAGTTTAAAGGTATAACTTCCAATTGCGGAGAAAGTTGCCAGAGTAGTTTCGCTACCAGGATTTTGAATAATTACCCCAGTTGTTGGTCCGGATACTAAAGACCAACTGAATGAAGCGATCGAGCCATCCGGATCAACAGAGCTGCTGCCATCTAACTGAGC